>JBNMLD010000027.1:0-11306 GCA_050874685.1 Candidatus Onthoplasma sp.
ATTTAATTTTAAATTACAAAAAGATTTGTTTAATTTTTAATTTTATGTATAATGTATTTAAATCTTATTTTAGGAATAAATTAAAAATATGAAAAACAAGTTTAAGGCAGTTTTGATTTGTTGTTTGTTGATAATTTCAACATTTTGTTTTTCAGCTTGTTCAACAATCAATGCAACTACAACAATCAATCAAGATGGCACAATTGACGAATATGTGTCAGTAAAAATAGATGATGAAAGTTTGATAAATCAAGGCTATACAACAAATCAAATTTTATCACTTAAAAATGATATCCAATCAAAAGCAAATATTACCACTCAAAACATCGTGGATAGTTTTAATTTGCGTGTTCAAAATGACATTCTGTCAGCAACAACACTTGCACAAACAGCAATGCTCACAAACTATTTAAATGGTATATCAGCTATTCAAAACACAACCTCTAGTGACGGAGTCTATATTTTTGGTATTAGGTTTAAAAACGCAAACGTTTATAAATATTATTACAATATAAGCGCACAACAAACCACTGCTTATCAATCTGAAAAGCATTTTCTATACACAAAATATTACTATTATGGTTTGACTTTATATGCAGATTATCAGTCTGTTTACAATCAATTTGTTTCAGCATTTCAACAGGACTATCCTGATATTGTTGAGAATAATACAGCCACATTGACATTTAGTTATGAAACAGATGCAAGAAGGGAACATAGTGATGCAAATTATGTTTACAATGAAAATGGCAAATACTACCACGTTTGGGTGGTTGACCAGAACGAGATTAATAAACCGATAATGATTTATTATAACATCGCAAATTCAGGGAATTGCATTTTATTATGTTTGTGTGTGACAATTGGCGTTTGTGCAATCTTGTGGTTGGTTGCATTTATAATTTCAAAAAATAAACATAAAAAAGAAATTAAACAAAATATAAAATAAATTATTAAAATTATTAAAAATATACTAAATATTTAATAAAAATAGCCATTTTAAATTATTTTATGATATTTTTATTATTATTTAAAATAATTAAACAAATGTTAATTATATGGTTTAAAGTTGATTATAACAAAAAAAGCAGTAATTATAAGTTACTGCTTTTTTATAAATCATAAAGAATAATAATCTAATTTGTATCTAAATTACACTTTTTAAATTTTAATTTACCAATCATTGCGTCTGCTATTGATTTTGATGTCATCATAAAATCTTAAATAATTGTCTGCAAAATTGTTTGTGCTGACTTTGTCATGAGGAATCACTTTACCTTTTTGCTTGCTGTACTTTGTTTTTGATTTTGGTAGTTTTTTTAATATTTTAACTTTTGCCATATTGCTCTAGAACCTTATAAATTTAAATTTTCTTCGTGTGTTGGTTTTAGCATTGTTGATTTCTTTTCATTGTACGGACTTAAAACAATCTTATTGTTTTTAAGGCTTTGTTGAACATCTATAATTCTTTGATTGCTTGAACCTTTAAATCTTAATGTGATATCCTTTTTTGCTTCAACAAATTCGCCGTCAACCAATATATCTATATATGAAAGCAATTCTTTGGTCCATGGGCAAAAGGCTCTGCTAGGAGAAGTAAGTTGCTCCCATGTGTAGCCAGAATAACACCATATCTTTTTGTTTGGATAAATTTGTTTTATTTGTTTTATAAAAGGCAACAAGCCTTGTTGATTGGCGGGTTCCATAGGCTCGCCACCAAGCAAAGTCAAACCGTTAATGTAATCAGGTTTTAAACTTTCAATGATTTTATTTTGAATGTCTTTATTAAAAGGCTTTCCGTAGTTAAAATCCCAAGTTTCCTTATTGAAACAATTTTTGCAATGATGAGTGCAACCACTCACAAATAGGGAAGTTCTAACACCTTCCCCATTTGCTATATCATTAAATTTAATATTAGAGTAGTTCATGATTTTAATTTAAATTAATTGTAAAAATATTCAAATAATATGATATTTAATCAAAATTTTATTATAAAAATGAATTTTTAAATATTTTTTATCGTTTTTTTATAAGTGGAGCACACGGTCACGGATTTCTTGTGTTCTTCCTTGGTTCCAGAATTGGCTACCAATGTATCCGCAAGTTCTTCTTGCAACATTCATTTTTGTTTGGTCACGGTTACCGCAATTTGGGCAAACCCAAATCAATTTCCCGTCTTTATCTTCTTCAATTTGAATTTCGCCGTCATATCCGCAAACTTGACAGTAGTCAGATTTGGTATTGAGTTCAGCATACATAATGTTGTCATAAATAAATTTCATAACTTGTAAAACTGCCTCAATGTTATTTTGCATGTTTGGAACTTCAACATAACTTATAGCACCGCCTGGGCTTAAAGCCTGGAATTCGCTTTCCAAAGCAAGTTTGCTAAATGCGTCAATTGGTTCTGTCACATGAACATGGTAACTGTTTGTAATATAATTTTTATCAGTAACACCAGGGATAATACCAAACCTACGTTGTAAGCATTTTGCAAATTTGTATGTTGTGCTTTCAAGTGGTGTGCCATAAAGGGAGTAATCAATATTTTCGGCTTCTTTCCATTTTTTTGTATATTCATTGAGTTTGCGCATGATTTGAAGCCCCATCTCTTTTCCTTCTGGTTCGGTCAACTTTTTACCTGTTAAATAGTAAACCGTTTCCCAAAGGCCGGCATAACCAAGAGATATGGTTGAGTAACCACCATGCAAATATTTGTCAATTTTTTCGCCTGGTTTAAGCCTTGTCAATGCACCGTGTTGCCACAAAATTGGTGCAGCATCACTTAAAGTGCCTGTCAATCTTTCATGTCTGCATTGCAATGCACGGTGGCAGAGTTCCAAACGCTCATCAAAGATTTTCCAAAATTCTTTCATGTCTTTATGGCTAGACAATGCGGCATCAATTAAATTTATTGTTACAACGCCTTGATTGAATCTGCCATAATATTTTGGTTTGCCATTTTCGTCAATGTAAGGGGTTAAGAAACTTCTGCAACCCATACAGGTGTAGCAATGACCTTGACCATTTTTGTCAACTTTAAGTTCAAGCATTTTCTTTTCACTGATATAGTCAGGAACAAGCCTGCGGGCAGTACATTTTGCTGCCAATTCAGTTAAGTAATAATATTTGCTTTCAGGATAAATGTTGCTTTCTTCCAAAACATAGATAAGTTTTGGGAAGGCAGGTGTAACCCAAACACCTTTTTCATTTTTAACACCTTGATAACGTTGTTCAAGAACTTCTTCAATAATCATTGCAAGGTCTTCACGTTCACGTTCGTTTTTTGCTTCCCCAAGATACATAAAGACAGTGATAAATGGAGCTTGTCCGTTTGTTGTCATAAGAGTGATAACTTGGTATTGCAAAATTTGAACACCACGATTGATTTCTTGACGCACACGTTTTTCAGTGATTTTGTGTAAAAGGGCATCATCAACATTTCCATTGCATGCTTCTTTGAGTTCTGCCTCAACTTCTTTGCGTATCTTTTGACGAGAAACTTCAACAAATGGGGCAAGATGAGCAAGGCTTATGCTTTGACCACCATATTGGCTTGATGCAACTTGAGCAACAATTTGAGTTGCAATATTGCATGCGGTTGAAAATGAATGTGGACGTTCAATTTTTGTGTTCGAAATAACTGTTCCGTTTTGAAGCATATCTTCAAGGTTTACAAGGTCACAGTTGTGCATACGTTGAGCAAAATAATCTGCATCGTGGAAGTGAATTAAACCTTCTTCATGCGCTTTCCAAATATCTTCAGGGAGCAAAAATCTTTTGGTTAAATCTTTGGACATTTCGCCAGCCATATAGTCACGTTGAACGCTGTTTACGGTTGGGTTTTTGTTGCTGTTTTCTTGCTTAACTTCTTCGTTCTGGCAATCAATCAGGGCAAAAACCTTGTCATCAGTTGTGTTTTTTTGCCTTGCCAACTGACGGTCATAACGGTAAGTGATATAATGTTTTGCAACATCAAATTTGCCTTCGCCCATGATTGCAAATTCGACCATGTCTTGAATTTCTTCAACACTTACGGCTCTTCCCAAACTTTCACATTCTTTTGTTACGTTTGTAACAATTTTGTCAATTTGGGCATCTGACAATCTTTTATTAGGATCGTCCATTGAACTGTTTGCTTTGCCAACTGCAATACGAATTTTGTTTGCGTCAAAAACAACTTCTTGGCTGTTACGCTTGATTACTTTCATAATTTTCTCCCTTTTGTTTGTGTGTATAATTTTTGTGTTTGGCTGATTGGTTTGTGATTTTCTTTATAAAATCAACTTGATAATCATATATTATGTTGAGATTTACTGCAGATATATTTCAACATAAAAAGCCAAATTTCTTGACTTCATGACCTCATTATACTATACTGAAAGTGTAAAAAGTGTTGTTTTAACAACAAAAAACGCAATTTTTGATGGTTTTAAAAACTGACTTGTGTTGTAAATTGGCAATACACCAAATATATAGGGATTGTCCAAATTGATGATTGTTGTACAAAATTTTGTTAAAGATAAAAAGTTGAATTATTTTTAATGGAGATATGGAAATGGAACATTATAAAGAACTAGCACAAACAAAAATATTTTCGTATTCAAGCGAATTTGAATGTCAAGCGATGATGTTTTGTTTTAAAACTCGATTTGTAAATTTTGAAAAACACCAAACAATTGTAAAACAAGGCGACATAATGGATAACGTTGTTTTGATTGTTAAAGGTGGGGCAAAAATTGAAAATCTTGATAGCCTTGGCAACATAAATATTTTGATGCAACTTAAGGCGGGGGACGCTTATGGTTTGGAAACTGCTTATGCCGGGGCTCAAACATATAAAGACAGTTTGATTGCAACTGAAAAAACGCTTGTGTTGTTTATGAATAGATATAGGTTGCTAAATCAATGTGACAATAGATGTAAAAGACATGAAATAGTGATAAAAAAAATCAACCAGATGATTGCTGATAACAACATTGAATTGCAAAACAAATTGATGCACATTTCAAAGAAAACTATTAGAGAAAAATTGATGTCTTATTTTTTGACTCAAACTGAAAAAACAAATAATACATATTTTGAAATACCATATAATGTAACCGAACTTGCTAATTATTTGTCTGTTGATAGAAGTGCTCTTTCAAATGAACTTGGGAAAATGAAAAAAGAGGGCATTATTGATTATGATAAAAGGCAATTTAGATTGATAAAGAAAAAGAACTTCTAACAAGAGTTCTTTTTTTTGTTGCGATTTGTAGCAACTTTCTTTTTAATTATTGGTTAAATAGATTTGTTTATCTTGTGCAAAATTTATTGTGTTTGTTTATTTTTTTTGAAGGATAATACAGGTTTCAACACTTGCAGTGTTTGGGAACATATCAAAAGGTTGGATTGAAACTATGTTGTAATTATCTATAATTTCTCTCAAGTCTTTGGCAAGTGCAATAGGATTACATGAAATATAAACAATCTTGTCTATGCCGTCAATTGCTTTCATCACTTGTTTGCCACAGCCTTTTTTGCTTGGGTCTAATACTATTGTTGAAACAGATTGAGATTTGTTTTTGTTTACTAAAATTTGATAATTTTTGAAAAAATCGCCACAAATATTGGTTAAATTGCTGATTTTATTATATTTTTTTAAATTTTCTGCATCTTTATGTGCTGATTTGTTTATTTCAATACCGTAAACATGCTTTGCTTTTTTTGCAAGCATTGCGGATAAAAAGCCTGCACCGCTATAGCCATTTACAACAATTTCGTCTGTTGAAATTTGTTCCAAAATATAATTATACAACTTGTTTTGAATGTCTAAATTTGTTTGATAAAAGCTGTTAATATCAAGTGTTAGATTTAAATTATCAGTTAAGTTAATGTGTTTCAAGCCACCAATGTGGACAATGTTGTCAGTTAGAACTACAGAATCATTGCGAGAATTGATAACTAAAAACAAACCAAACTTATTGTTCAAGTGTTGTTGTAAGTAGTCATATAAAGAAGATAAATCTTCCTTTTGTTTGCAAACAATTGCAATCAATGATTGATTATTTAAATGCCTTACAACAATGTTTTTTATTGTTTCAATTGGCTTAGTTTTCAAATATTGTCTTATTAAATTTAAAATGATATTGATTTGTTTGTCGGCTAACAGACATTTGTCCACATCGACCAATTGATTGCTTGATTTTTGTTTAAAGCCTATTTGTGTTTTGTTACAAGAAAAACTTATTTTGTTGCGATAGTTGTATTGATTTTTACAGCCAATTGTGGTGTTGACTGGGTGTGAAATATTTGCCACTTTTTGCAAAGTGTTTTTAACCAAATTTGTTTTAAAATTCAATTGTAAATCGTAATCAAAGTGTTGCAAATCACAGCCACCGCAAATATCAAAATATGGGCATGGTGGAGCAACACGATGAATAGATTTTTGTATTAATTTATCTAGTTTTGCATAGCAATAATTTTTGCAATCTTTTACTATTGAGCAATCTACAATTTCATCTTGAATCGTGCCTGGCACAAAAACGATTTTGCCGTCAATTTCTCCAACACCTTCGCCGTTCATACCAAGATTTTTTATTTTAATTTCCATAATTATATATTAGCATAATTTTTGAGTATTAACAATAAAAAATAAAATATTGGATATTGTTTTAATGGTTAAATTTTTATAAAAAACAAAAAGAATCATCAATTTTTATGATTTTTTAACCAAAAAATATACAAATTTGGCAAATCTGTCTATAATGTTTGGAAAAAATCAATTAATTTATTATAATAATTATCGTTTCTATAAAGGAGAAATTATGGCAAAAGTTGGCTTAATGGTAGATGACTCTGGTGCATTTACTGACGAAGATTTAAAAAAGGCAAAAGTTAGCAAACTGATACACACTCCATACATTATTAATGGTGAAATATATGAAGAAGGCGAAAATATGTCTAGGAGTGATTTTTTTGCGTTCTTACGTAATAAAAACACTCAATTAAGCACTTCTCAACCGAATATTGAAACAATCAAAGATGGTTGGAGGGAGATGTTGAAGGAGTTTGAACAAGTTGTTTACGTGTGTTTGTCAAGTGGATTGAGCGAAGGCTGTAACACAGCATTAAATGCAAGCCATTTAGAAGAGTTTGAGGGTAAGGTATTTGTTGTCAATTCTCAAAGAATTTCATACATGAACAAAATTACAATGTTTGAGGCTAGCATATTGATTGAGCAAGGCAAAACAGGCAAAGAAATTAAAGAGTATTTGGAACAACATCGTGGCGAAGCAGGTGCATATATTGCGGTTGATACATTAAAATATTTAAAGAAGGGCGGAAGGATAACACCAGCAGTGGCAATGATTGGTTCGATACTTAATATAAAACCAATTTTGCAGGTTCATGGTGGCAAACTTGATGCTTATGGCAAAGTGCTTTCAATGAGGCAGGCAAAAGCAAAAATCATTCAAGCTACACTTAAAGAGGTTGAGGATAGATACCCTGAAGAATTAAAGCAAGGATTGGTCACCATTTCAATTGCACACACTTTTGAAGATTTGAATGATAAAGATTTGTTGAATTATAAAGGTGAAGTTGTTAAAGCATGCAATGATATGAAATTTTATACAATAGACTCTCTACCATTGTTTGTGGCATGTCACACAGGGCCTAATGCATTGGCTGTTGGGTATGCAGTAGATAGACTTGGTGTTAGAGAAAAATTTGGTTTAAAAGATTAATAAATACAAAAAATAATAAATTAAATTTAAAAAAAATAACAAAAAACAACAAAAAAGGCACATTTTGTGCCATTTTTTATTAAAAAATTGTTTTTTATAAAATTTTTAACAATGTTAAGTTAAAAATAATTTCTAACTTTCGTAAAACAGAAAATAAAAAATTACTATCTATTTTTGAAATTTTTGTTTTGAATATGTGTGGTTCATCACAGATAAAATTGTTTTAAAATTATCATCTTCAGCAGATTTGTTGTTGTGTGTTTGGTTACATTTTGAACATAGATATTTGATTTTGTAGCCCTTTTTGTTATCTATTTCGATATCAATAGGGAACATCAAACCTTGGCAAGGATTGGCTCTGTCACCTGGGTTGATGTCAACATGAAGAGAAGTTAAACAAAACGGACAATGGTCACGAGAAGTGTAACCCAATGCAGGCACTTGTTTGCCACAGTGTAAACATATAAACGAATTATCATTTTTTGTAAAAGTTTTCATGCTTTTAGTTTAATATAAATAAAATAGGTTGTCAACATGGTTTGTGTTTTATTTATTTTACAAACCGCATGATTTGTGTTAATATAAAAATACGAGGAATAAGTTTTACGTTATTTCAATGGAGGATATATGAAAAAGACACCTTTTATTGTAAAATTGTTGTTGTGGCTTGTTGGTACAATTTTGGTGATTGCACTTGCAATTTCTGCGGTTTGCATTTATGTAAACAAAAAGTATGGCATCAATTTGTTTGAGACATACACACAAGTTAAATTGCTTTCACAACCTGTTGATGAGGCAAAATTTTGTGACAATAAATTTACAGATGATGATATGGCGACAGCTCAAACAACAGTTAATGCTTCAGTAGCGGGTTTGATTAGTTATAGCGAAACTGACGGATACAAAATTTCAACAACAGGTTTGGGCGAAGATTCTATGATGTCTGCAGATTTAAAAATCACAGATAAGCAAATGGGGGCTATTGCAAAAACAATAATTAATTCAGCCGAAGGTGGCATGACAATGAACTTTAATGGTGAAACAGTCCAAGTTGAATTGTTGCAAATCAAATTTGAAAACATTGATAATTTAACTGGTAATGCTGATGTGAATATTATTGTAAAAATGGATATCTCATCGTTGCAAGAAAAATTCAATTCTTTCCCATTAAACATGTTTAAAAAATATGTTCCAAAAACACTTTATATTTCATCAACAACAACCATTGAAAAGGGTGAAGGAAATTTTGCCTACACTGTTAAAAGCAAAAGTTTAAAGATTAACAATTTAACTGAAGAGCAAACATCAAGCTTGATCAAAACATTAAATTTAGTTGCAAAAACAGGTACAGATGAAGAATTAAATTTGATGGCTGGTGAACCATTTGCAAACTTGTTGATTGGCAACAGTACAAATACTGGTTTTGCATATTCACTTAAAGATTTGGGTGCAAAAGATTATAGTTTTGAAACCGTTGGCGAAACAAATTATTTTGTAATAAAAAAATAACACACGATAAAAAAATAAGTAGATATAAAGTACTTTAAATTGTAAATACACAAAATGTTGTATAAAAGGAAAAATTTATGATAAACAAAAAAGTTGGCATTTGCTTTGCATTTGCATTATTATTAACCATAGGATTCCCATGTGGAATTGTCTTGATAATATTGTGTTACAGCACACCATTATTATTGACATTGGGCATAATTTTAACAGTTTTAGGATTCTACGGCGCACCTATGTTGTGGGTCAAGTTTGGCGAATACAAGTCAAAGCAAAAAATCTGTAACCAAATAGTTTTGGACAATTTGCATGAAGTTGAATACCTTGCAAAGTTGAATAGCGTTGACAATCAAGTTATGCTTGATAAATTGCGTGATTTGATAACAAACAGATATTTGGTTGGGTATGAAATTGTTGACGATAAGTATATTGTAAAACAAACTGAAAAGGCTATAACAAAAAATGAAGCATTGACATTGGCTGGCAAAACTGCAATTGTTCCATGTAAAGGCTGTGGTGCACCTGTTGAAATGGTTGAAGGCGAAAAGATGTTTTGTCCATATTGTGGCAGACCAATTAACAAATAAATTTAATTACACAAATTGCCCAAATCGCATAATTTGTAATATGGTGAGATTGCGTTAAAACAATTTAACCACACATAGGAGAATTATGTTTAAATTGATGTTGGGTTTTTTGTTGCCATTTTTTGGCACAGTGTTAGGCTCGGCTGTTGTGTTTTTTGTAAAAGACAAATTAAATCCAAAATTTGAACAGGTATTGTTGGGGCTGGCAGGTGGAATGATGATGTCAGCATCAATATGGTCACTGATTATCCCAGCATTAGAGCAAGAACAAAATTTAAAAAATATACCATGGTTGCCTGCAACAATGGGTTTTATTTTTGGTGTGGTGTTTCTTATAATAGTGGAATTATGGTCCAACAAATATGATAACAAATTGAAAGGCAAAAAAACTGGCAATATGTTGCTTGCAATCACAATCCATAACATACCAGAAGGTATGGCTGTTGGTGTGGCGCTTGCAGGTGCATATTACGGCAATGAAATTTTAACATTGGCAAGCGCTGTATCGTTGGCTGTGGGCATTGCAATTCAAAATTTCCCAGACGGGGCAATTGTCTCATTGCCACTTTTTGCGGACGGCAGAAGCAAAAGCAAGTCATTTTGGATTGGTGTTATGTCAGGTGTGTTGGAATTAGTGTGTGCTGTGATTGCATTCTTTTTAACTGAATTGTTGACACCGATATTACCGTATATTTTGTCATTCGCTGGCGGAGCAACGATCTTTGTTGTGGTTAAAGATTTGATACCTTCATCTCAATCTGGACAATATACAAATTGGGCAACAATTTCTTTTGCTGTGGGATTTTTGCTGATGATGTTGCTTGATGTTTGCATAGTTTAATTTAAAAAGTTATTGTGCTAAATGGTGGCTTTAAATGATTTTATATTTAGAAGCAATGTGATATAATAAGCCCATGAAAACAACAAATACAAATGTTGAAAAGATAACACTTAAAGCAAATAAGGGGTTAAAAGACATAGTTATAATGGCTATTATTTTTAACCTAATATTTATTATCTGTGCAGTGTTGTGTGGTATATTTGGATTTCACACACCTTATTCCGCTTTGTTTATTACTGCGTTAATGTTTGCTTACCACATTGATGTAAGATTGATTATTGGATTTTTAATTTCAAAATTTGTTAAACCTAAAATCAATGTTCATAAAAAATGTTTTTCTATAACAGAAAACGAATACCGTAGGCTTGAAAAATTTGGAGTGAAAAACTGGAAGGATAAATTTTTGACAGTGTTCAAGCATCAATTTGTCATTCAAGATATCAAAAATAAGCAGAATATTGAATATGTTTTGCGTAACAATATAAGTGCGGAGATAATCCATTGGGTCTGCTTTTTTGTGGGGTTGTTGGCAATATTGATTGGCTGTTTGCTTTCAATCAGCGAGTGGTATATCTATGTTATAACGGCGATTTTGGCTTCTTTGTTGGCTGATGTGCCACCGATATTAATTCAAAGGTACAA
>JBNMLD010000028.1:0-11127 GCA_050874685.1 Candidatus Onthoplasma sp.
ATTGGTATAATGATGGTTAATAATTCAAAGCAGGGGCTGATGTGGAGCGACTTGGTTATTGCGTCAGATATGGCAAAATTTAATTCGCTTAAACTTGAAAATAAAGATGAAATGATAAAGGCTGGTTATGATGCTGTGGTTAAGGCTATACCAGAAATTGAAAAGATATTTTTAGGCAAACACAAAAGAAAATGGATAGACAAAAGAAAACAACAAATTTGGTAAAAATTTCAAAACATGATAAAAACAACAGCGATTTTAATAAAATTATTATAAATTCTATAATTATTTTTACAATTAGTTTGCTGTGTTTGTTTTTTAATCTTTTAAATCCGTTGCTTGTTAATTGGTTAAAAGATGATTTTGGGGTTGTAAGTTCAAATGATAGTTTAATTGTTCATTTTATCAATGTGGGGCAGGGGGATGCGATTGCAATTAATCTTCCAGATGATAAAATTGTTTTGATTGATGCTGGACCAATTGATGAAACAACTGAATACATAAACTATATAAAACAGAGGGTTACAAATAACAGAAGGAATAATTTGATAGATTATTTAATCTTGACACATGCTGATTCAGACCATATAGGTGGGGCAGTAAAACTAACCAAGTTATATGATTTTGGAACGATTTTTATGCCGTCAATAGACTCGGAAACTGAAACCTACAAAACACTAAAAGCACTTGTAAATGCTGAAAATTGTACTGTTACAACCTATTTGAAAGAGTTTGTAATTGAAAACGAATATATCTTAAAAATATTTGCTCCACTTTCTTTTTCGGATACAAACAATAGTTGTCCGCTTGTCAAGTTAGAATATAAAAACAAATCATTTTTGTTTACTGGAGATATTGAAAAGGCTGCAGAACAAAAATATATTGAAACTTATGGTGATGAACTCGATGTAGATGTTTTAAAAATTGCACATCATGGCAGTAAATATTCTTCATCTGAAGAGTTTTTAGAACTGACAACACCTGAATATTCTGTTATATCAAGTGGTAACAAATACGGGCACCCAAATCAAGAGGTCTTGGATAGACTTAACAACATTGATACGAACATTGTACGCACTGATACAAAAGGCAACATCATGTTTGCGGTTGGTGAAAATTATGATTTGGATTTATTGACCGGTGATTATGTTGTTACTGCCTTTGTGTTTGATTATCGGTATATAGTGCTTGTTATAGATATCTTATTGCTGGTTGACATGCTGGCTGATTTGCTTAAAAAGAATAAAAATAAAAAATATTTAAACTAAAATCTTGTAAAAAATTTTAAAATTTAAATATTTTTATAAAAATTTTTTAAATATTTGAATAATTAAGCAAAAAACACACAAAGTATAATTGTAAGGCAACCCCTTACATATAAGAGAGATAGTTTTATGCTCTACAAAAAATGCAATAGTTTAAACGTAATCAGTTGGACAAAATCAACATAACTCGTTTTTAGAAGATTTGCATTTTCGAGTGTAAGTCAACATCTCTCTTTTTAATTTGCAGTAAAAACTGTTTTTTATTAGATTTCTCTACCAATTAAATAATCAATAGTAACATTAAAATAATCAGCAATCGCAACAAGAGAAGATAGGGTAGGCTCACGCTTGCCTTGTTCCCATAATGATATAATACCTTTGCTTACACCGATTTTTGTTGCAAGTTCAACTTGTCCTATATTTTTTTCTTGTCTAAGGTCTCTTAATCTCTCTCCAAATCTTATTTCTTTCATATAATATTTTTCTCACAAAAGTAAGAAAAATACTTGACTTCTTACAACTGTAAGAATATAATTTAATCAATGAACAAATGATTAGGAGAAAAAGATGAAAGAGTGTAAATGTCCAAATTGTGGAGCTGGAATAAGTATTGATGAAAATAAAGAAGTCAATAAATGCCAATATTGTAACACAAGTTTTGAAACCGAAAAGGCAATACTTTCTGGAACAACAAATAATAACAATGCACAAGTTATAAATTATTACTACAACACACCTGCGAATAATAAAAATAGCACTAATTTAAAAGTTGCTCCTCCTAGACCCAAATTAAATGGCTTTTTGGCATTTATCCTTTTTTGTTTTTACATTTTTCCTGGGATTATATATGTTGTATCGGTAAAAATTGCTCAAAAGCAATGGGACGATAAATATACTTATTAAATCGACTTCAAGAATAAACAAACTTATTTCGCTTATTTGTTGCTTATAAATTCGATTTGTCGATAATCGCATTAAAAAAAATCCACAGAAATTGTGGATTTTTTGTTTTGATATTGTTTGCACAACTGTGCAATGGTAAGCAACACAAGGTTCGGCTTAACGTTTGCTGAATTGTGGAGCTTTACGAGCTTTGTGTAAACCGTATTTTTTACGTTCTTTCTTACGAGCATCACGTGTTACAAAGCCAGCTTTTTTAAGTTCGCTGCGAAGTTCTGGGCGATATTCCATCAATGCACGAGTGATACCATGACGAAGAGCGCCTGCTTGACCAGCTTTGCCACCACCATAGATGTTAGCAACGATGTCAACATTTGATTCTGTTTCAGTCAAAACCAAAGGTTGTTTTACGATTGTGATAAGAGTGTCAAGATCGAAATAATCTTTCAATTCTTCACCGTTAACTTTGATTGAACCTGTACCTGTTGTTAAACGTACACGAGCTACAGAGCATTTTCTTCTGCCAGTGCCCAAAAATTCTTGAGCTTTAGCCTTTGCTTTTGCAGGGGCTTTTTTAACTGTTTTTGTTGTTTTAACTTCTTTTTCAGCAGTATCAGCAACTTTTTTTGTTCTTGTTGTTTTGGTAACTTTCTTTTCTTCAACTTCTGCCATTAGATTTTACCTCCGTTCCAAATTTCAGGTTTTTGAGCTTGATTGTTGTGTTCAGCACCTTTGTAGATGTGGCAGTGTGTTGCCATAGTGCGGCCTAAACTATTTTTTGGAAGCATACCTTTGATTGCTCTCATCAAAGCAACATCGCTTTGTTCAGCCATCATTTTCTTGTATTGAATTAATTTCAAACCTGATTGATAGCCAGAGTAACGTTTGAAGTATTTTTGTTCTTCCTTTTTGCCTGTTAAAACGATTTTATCGCTGTTTATAATAATAACATTGTCACCGCAGTCAACATTTGGTGTGAAAGTTGCTTTGTGTTTGCCACGAAGAAGGCTTGCTGCTTCTGCTGCAACACGGCCAAGAACTTTGCCTTCAGCATCAATGATGTACCATTTCTTTTCAACGGTGGCTTTGTTTGCCATAATTGTACGCATTGTATTTCTCCTTAAAATTTTATTCAAATAAATTTTGTGATAAACCAAATTGATATTTGGTGCTTGTGACCTTATTTCGCGTTCAGGTCAATGTTAAGGCGAGCCTTCCCGTGTGGCAGGAAAAATCGCACTCAACGTGCAATACTTGACTATTATATAAGAATAAAAATAAATTGTCAATATAATTAAATAAAATTTTAAATTAAAATTTAAGCAAAAATGCAAGCATTGAACAACGCAAAATATCAAAACTTAATAAGCATTCTATTGAATTTGCAAGAATAAAAAACAAAATAATTTTAGCAAAAGGCTGTTTATTTTTGTTTGTTTTTGTGATGTGGTTTTGCTATAATTAAGGTGTTTGAAGTGAAATTGATAAGTTGATTTTGCATCAAATTTGTATTACAACTATACTTAAAAGGAAAAGAAGATGGATTTAACAAAACAATTGGCATACGAATTCAATTTGAAAGAAGTGTATGCTGAAAACATCATCAATTTGATTGATGAAGGTAACACAATCCCATTTATTGCGCGTTATAGAAAGGAAGCGCATGGTGCGTGTGATGACCAAGTTTTGCGTGATTTTGCTGATAGGCTTAATTATTTGCGCAACTTGAACAAGGAAAAAGAAAAAGTTGAAAAGGTGATTAAAGAGCAAGAAAAGTGGACAGATGAAATTGCTTTGGCACTTGAAAATGCACTTACACTCACCGAAGTGGAAGATATATATAGACCTTATAAACCAAAACGTAAAACAAGGGCTACAGTTGCTATTGCAAAAGGGCTTGAACCTTTGGCTGATGCAATACAAGCACAAGATTTAACTTGCCCAGTTGAAGAAATTGCAAAAGACTACATTGATGAAGAAAAAGGCGTTAAAACTGTTGAAGAAGCAATTGCTGGTGCAAAAGATATTATTGCAGAGCGCATTAGTGATGATGCAAACTTGCGTAAAACTTTGCGTGAAATAATTGCTAAAAAGGCTCAAATAAAAGCAGTTTGGGACGAAGAAAAAGATACAAATAAGACTTATGAAAACTATAAAGATTTTTCAGGCGAAGTGGCTAAACTTCCAAGCCACCGCATATTGGCGCTTAATCGTGGCGAAAAAGAAGATTGCTTGAAAGTTGATATTGAAATCAATCCAAAACTTACAGTAACTGAAATTGAAAAAGCATATAAAAAGGATAATGAATACACCAATCAAATCATGCTTGATACAATAGAAGATAGTTATGATAGATTGTTGTTCCCATCACTTGAAAATGAATGTAGGCGTGCACTTACAGATAGGGCAAATGAACAAGCAATCAAAATGTTTGAAGTGAACTTAAAACCATTATTGCTTCAAGCACCGCTTAAAAATAATGTTATTATGGGCTATGACCCTGGATATTATAATGGCTGTAAAATTGCTGTTATCGACACAAAAGGTGATGTGCTTGACACTGCAGTTGTGCACCCAACTCCACCACAAAATAAAGTTGAAGAAGCAAAGAAAAAACTTACAGAAATGATTGTTCGTAACAATGTTGATATCATTGCTATCGGTAATGGTACAGCAAGCAAAGAAAGCGAAATTTTGGTTGCAGATTTGATAAAATCTTGCCCACGTAAAGTAAGTTATGCAATGGTAAATGAAGCAGGCGCTTCAGTTTATAGTGCATCAAAACTTGCAGCAAAAGAATTCCCTGATTATGATGTAAATTTGCGTAGTGCGGTTTCAATTGCCCGCAGGCTTCAAGACCCACTTGCAGAACTTATCAAAATTGATGTTAAGTCTATTGGTGTGGGACAATATCAACATGATATGCCACAAAATCGCTTAACAGAAGTGCTTTCAAACACTGTTGAAGATTGTGTTAATAGTGTTGGTGTTGACCTTAACACTGCATCAGTTAGTTTGCTTGGCTATGTTTCAGGTATATCTAACAGTTTGGCAGAAAACATTGTTGACTACCGCAGTCAAGTTAAACACATAAATGATCGTAAAGAACTTATGAATGTTAAAAAGATGGGACCAAAAGCCTACGAGCAATGTGCAGGTTTCTTGCGCATAACTGACGGCGATAACATTCTTGATAACACCGCTGTTCACCCAGAAAGTTATGATGCGGTTAAAAAGTTGCTTGAACTTTTCAGCCTTAATGATGAACAAATTAAAACAGGTGGCTTGACATTGTTGCCAAGTTTGATTGATAAGAAAGGCGAACAATCTGTTGCTGATGCAATAGGTGTTGGTGTGCCAACTTTGCAAGATATTGTTAAGGAACTTTTAAAACCAGGTCGTGATATCCGTGAAGATATGCCATTGCCAGAACTTCGCAGTGACATTTTGTCAATGGAAGACCTTAAACCTGATATGGTTCTTGATGGTGTTGTGCGCAATGTTATAGACTTTGGTGCGTTTGTTGATATTGGTGTGCACCAAGATGGTTTGGTTCATATTTCTCAAATCAGCAATGCTTACATCAGCCACCCAAGCGAAGTGCTTAAAGTAGGGCAAAAAGTTAAAGTCAAAATTTTATCTGTTGACCTTCAAAAGAAACGTATTTCTCTCACAATGAAGGGCATTGAAGAATAATTTTGACATATAATGCTAGCCATTTTATTGATTTAAAAAAATATAAACAACAAAAAAATCCACAGAAATTGTGGATTTTTTTATTTTAAGTTTAATTTAAACCATGTGATAGTCAAATGCTTCAAAAATTGCACCCATGATTGTGTTGCACTTTTCTTCTTGAGTAGGGTTATCACCTAAAGCCCTTAATTCATCTTGCAACCTTGTAGTTTCGCTACCAATAACATAGGCACGGAATGTAAGTGTGATGATTGTTGATTGGTAAGCATTGCCCATTTTTTCGTGTAATTTTAATCTTCCTTCTGGGATAACTTCAATTAAATTTTGAGTTGGTTCAATAGGGGTGCTAATCATCAAATATCTAAAATCTGTGTTGCGTGTTGTATCTGTAAATCTGCCATCAAACCAAGTTGTGTCACCATGAATACCAATAAGAGGGTTTGACAAATCATAGTTTGTGATTTCTTGATTATAGTTTGGACTGCTAGGGTCGTTATTAACAGCTTTAACAGTGTAAACAACGGCGATATAAACAGATGTGTTTGATGAGTTTGTTACAGTAAGTGCAGTGTTAGGAAGCACTTGTCCAGGAATATAATAACTGTTTGTGTTTAAAATTTCACTTGAACCGCTTGTGCCAGAGCCACCGCCAGCGTTCATTTCAATTTTAAGGTTTGCCATTTTAACAATACCTGAAATCTTTGCACTGGTTGTGCTGTAATAAGCATAAACACCACCAAAAACACATGTAAGCAACAACAATATTGCCAACACAATAATTGTTACTGTTTGACCTGATAATTTCTTTTTAGTCACTTTTTACCCCTAAATAAATGATTTTTGAAATTTCGTAATGTACATTTATCAATGTACGGATATTTTCTTATCTAATTGTAGATAAAAAAACCGATTAAGTCAAACGGAAATGTAAAAAATTGGCGAAAAATTAAAAAAAAACAAAAAATCGCACACTGTTTGTTGAATACCGTCAAAAATATGCTTAAAATTATCCACACCAAGACGTATTAATACAGTTTGATTTAACGCTAAAATCAAATTTTATAAGTTGTCAGTGATGTATTTTTGAACAATTTTAATAAATTGACAGCAACTTGGAGGGTATTCACACAACCAGTATTGCGATAATTTGTTTTTCAAACTTGCGTCCCATTTTACATTGATAAGATTGCGAATGTCTCGTTCAATAGTGCAATCGTTCTTATTGTATTTTTCCGCAAGGGCAGGGTAAACATTTGATGAAAAGCCACGAGGAGGATGATTCTCATTGATTAATTTATGCATGATATCACTCAAATAATAAAAGGCAATATACTTTGTTTCAATGCCTAAACGAAGCAATCGTTTGTTGAAATAATAATTGCTTAAAACATGCTTAAAATATTCATCTTCTTTGTTACACATAAAAATAAAACTCCATTTAGGATTCGAAAAAATATGTTAATTTCTGTTCTGGAAATTAAACAAATTAAACATTGAACCTTTAAAATAGTGCCAATTTAAATTGGCTGATGTTGCAAGAATAACACATATAAATATAGCTGTCAAGTATTTTGTACAAAAATATTTGAATTTTGTACAAAAATGTTTTAAATCGTTCAAAAATGCTTAAATTTAGGTGTTTTTAAGATATGTTTACGAAATATTATCGTAGAAACTCAATTAAAAATTTAACCTTTAATTAACCATAAACAAAATTATAATCATATATAGGACAACCATTCATAAGTTATTATATGAGCAAAATTTGGATTGTGATGTTGATATCAAGCCTTGTCATGCTGTGTGTTGTTGCCCCTGGCAAAGTGGTTGGAACAATGATGGAAGCAAGCAAAATGGGTGTAACCATGTGCATAGAGTTTATTGGCATTTATGCGGTATGGATGGGGTTGATGCAAGTCATGGACGATTGTAAGTTGAGCCACAAACTTTCCAAAATTTTAAGCAAACCTATCCGCCACATATTTGGCAGAACAGACGAAGAAACTGAAAAAAACATTTGTTTAAACATAGCATCAAATATTATTGGCATTGGCAGTGCGGCAACACCTTATGGTATCAAGGCAATGCGGGGCATGGATAAAGGGGACAAAAAAGCAACCCGAGCGATGATTATGTTGGTGGTTATCAATTCAACTGGTATTCAACTTTTGCCAACGACAGTTATTGGTATGAGAGCAATGGCTGGCAGTGTTAGCCCAAGTTGTATATTGTGGCCGACAATCGTGTCAACATTTGTGCCGACCATACTGGGTGTTTTGTTGGTTGCAAGTTGTTACAAAAGGCGGAAAGAAAATGGCTGATTTGTTTATACCAGTTATGATATGCGGAGTTATGCTTTATGCGTTGATAAAAGGTGTTGATGCATATTCAAGTTTTGTTGCGGGGGCAAAAGGCGCATTGCCTTTGATGGCAAGTTTGATGCCCTTTATCATATCAATGTTTGTTGCTGTTGAATTGTTTAGGCACAGCGGTTTGAGTGCTGTTTTGTGCAATATTTTATCCCCAATATTTAAGTTCCTTGGCATACCAGTTGAAATCTGTGAGTTGACATTGATACGTCCGTTTAGTTCTAATGCTGCATACGTTTTATTGAGAGATATTTTTGCAAAATATGGGGTAGATAGTTATATTGGCAAATGTGCAAGTGTCGTTATGGGCAGTAGTGATACAATTTTTTATGTCAGTTCAATTTATTTTGCATCAACAAAGGTTAAAAAGACTGGATTAACAATACCAATAGCCTTGGTTTGCAATGTTGCTTGTGCTGTTTTGGCGTGTTTTTGTTGCAGATTTATTTAAGTTCTTGTGGCAATCAATATGTTGTGTGATTTTGGCAAAAATTATTGGTGTTTCCCTTGCAATTTGTGGTTTGGTGTGCTACAATAATGCGCATTATGAAACAATATCTTGATGTAATGTTGGACGCACTGATAGATACGGCAAAAATTTTGCCGTTGCTTTTTGTTGCCTATTACTTGATAGAATTGTTTGAATACAAACACTCAAAAAAGTTTAGCGAAAACAAATTTTTAAAAGGTAAATTAAGCCCAATATTTGGTTCACTGATGGGCAGTATCCCACAATGTGGATTTTCAATTGTATCAACAGATTTGTTCACAAAGGGCTCAATTTCTGTTGGTGCGTTGATTGCGGTATATATCGCCACAAGTGATGAAGCAATCCCACTTATTTTGGCAAATCCTTCTAAAATACTTTGGCTTTTGCTGTTGGTTGCAATTAAGATTGTGTATGCAATAGTTGTGGGTTATCTTGCAATTGGTTTGTATAACCTATTATTTAAGAGGCATAAACCAGTTCATTCAGAAGAAGAGCATGACAGTCACGAAGTGGTTGCTGACCATGGTTGCTGTCATCATGATATGGAAACAAAAACATTTGATTGGCTTCACCCATTGTTGCATTGCTTAAAAATCGGTGCATTTATTTTGGTTATCAACATTTTGTTTGGCTTTATCACAGATATCTGGGTTGGGCATGAAAATTTGCAAGCATTCTTATCAGCAAACAAATACTGGCAACCAATATTGTCTGTTATTATTGGACTTATACCAAACTGTGCGTCAAGTGTTGTGCTTACACAATTGTTCTTGGAAGGCGGTTTAGCATTCGGCGCATTGGTGGCGGGTTTGTGTGTAAACGCAGGCTTGGGTTTGGTTGTGTTGTTAAAACAAAACAAAAACTGGAAAGAAAATTTGTTTATCATTATGGTTTTGATTCTTTCTGGTTTGGCAATTGGTTATGGTTTAATATTTATTTAATAAGATGTGATTTTAATTTTAATCACATCTTTTTTTCGCTCAAAAGTTGAAATGTTGACAAAATTATATGTCAAATTTTTGCATATTTAGTGCTTTAAAGCAGATACTAAAATTGGAGGAGAGTATGGAAAAATCAGATTTGCAACTTTTAAACCGTATATTCCAAGATGCACAAGTTGGTATGCTTTCAATTGATAAGGTGCTAAAAAAATTGGAAGATGAAAAACTAAAAAACCTTTTTAAAAAGCAATTTGACAGTTATGAAAAGTTTGGCGAAAAATGCAATGCAATAGCCATAGGTAATGATGAAGAAATCAAAGAAAATGGCTTTTTTAAAAAACTTAAACAAACAACAATGATTTATTTTTCGTTGTGGGCAGATAAAACACCTAGACATATTGTTGAAATGATGATTACAGGCACAGTCATGGGTATAGTTGATGCAATTAAAGCGGAAAAAGACTTTAAATCTAAAAATGAAGAAATCAAAACTCTTGTTGTTGAATTTAAGCAGATGCAGGAAGATTTTTACGAAAAACTGAAAAAACAACTTGCCAAAGTTTAAAACGTGATTTTAGGGGGATTATATGAACGAACAGGTTAATGCTTACATTGAATATTTGCAAAAAATTAAACAGGTAAACAAGCCTAAAATGCCAAAGTTTGATGAACGAGCATATACTGAAAATGAATACGTAAAAGCAATCAACAGCATTGAAAATGATTTTAAATTTGCTGATTCGGTTGCGGTTACTGAACGTTATTTGAAAGGAGAATGATGGAAATCAACCGTGGCGATATCTTCTATGCTGATTTAAGCCCTGTTGTGGGGAGCGAACAAGGTGGTGTTCGCCCGGTTTTGGTTGTGCAAAATAATGTTGGCAACAAATATAGCCCAACAGTTATCATTGCAGCCATTACAAGTCAACTTTCAAAGGCTAAATTGCCAACGCAGATTGAATTAAGTCACAGCAAATATAACTTGCCAAAAGATAGTGTTGTTCTGTTGGAACAAATTCGCACACTTGATAAGCGACGTTTGCAAGAAAAACTTGGGGCAATAGACCCAGCAACAATGCAGTCAATAGATGTGGCAATAATGATTTCACTTGGTATAACTGCATAAGGTTCAAGAAAGTGATTTTTCCTAGAAACAATTAAAAGCTAGGGGATATACGCAGTTGTTAGAAAAATGATTATTGTACAAAAAAAATTTTGTACAAATTTGTTGGAGCAAATTGCCAAACAGTCTATTTTTCAGTCAAAGAAGATGTATTGAGAGTCTTTTTTTGCACAGAAATTATTTACAAAACTTTTTCAAATTTTATTTTTGTACAAAAATACTTTACTTTTAAAATTGGTTATGTTACACTTTCGATATATGACAAGAGAAGAATTAAATGAATTAAGTATTTTTGCCCTACGTGAATTTGCTCGTAGGACTGGTGTTTATGCGCCAACAAGCA
>JBNMLD010000029.1:0-10847 GCA_050874685.1 Candidatus Onthoplasma sp.
TAATGACTGATTGTGTTATCATCAAAATAGTGAGAAATCACTTTATATGCTAGTGTGGCTCAATGGCAGAGCAGCTGACTTGTAATCAGCAGGTTGATGGTTCGACTCCATTCACTAGCTCCATGATGGGTGTTTAGGTATTGTACAACACAATATCTAGACACCATTTTTCTTGCTCGATGCAAAAATTGGGGTCAAAATTGGGGTCAAAATTTAGTTGGTTTCAATAATAGCAAATTGGGGTCAAATTTTTACATAAAAATATAGTATTTATTAGGGTATAATGCCAGGATTTTATCTTTAGATAAGCTCCTATCAATTGACATATAATGTTTCTTTGTAATATCCAATTTTTCATGTCCAAGCCATTCTTGCAAAACTTTATCTGGAGTCCCCAAATAAAAGTGATTTGTTGTGAATGTGTGTCGCAAAGTATGCTTTATCTATATTTAATTTATCCAGGATTTTTCTAAACTCTTTTAATTGCATAAAAAATCTCCTTTTGTTTACTAATTAAAGGAATAAAAAAGGACTATCTGATATCGACTCAGGTAGTCCCAAGGTAATCCCTGGTAAAAGGACAAAGTAAATGAGTTACATAATCGCCACGATTGTCGTGTTTTGTTTACAGATTTTAAATTTTGTTATTAGCTTGTGTAAAATCAAAGCAATGTCAGGTATTTATGTTGACGAAAGTGTAAACATCAAAGAAAATACTTTTGACCGACTGTGTGATATAGACAAAATTATTTACATTTCATCTATCATTTCAGTTGTATTAATGTCAATAGCAACGATTATTCAAGTTTTATCCATTTTTGCGTTGTTGTTTTAAACCAACTTCTTTTTGATTGGCACTTATAAACACTGAAACATTTGATATAACCGACCAAAATTCATCAATAGCTTCATTTTGTTTATCTGCCAAAACGAATTTCATTGTTTTTAGTAATTTATCATTAAACAACAGAAAAGTGCGAGATTTTGCCAAAGATGAAACAAATTTTGTTTTGTTTTCAGAGTTCGGTTGAACTGAATATTTGCCAAAGTTTTCCATTAATTCTTGAAAAACTAACAATGTTTGATTGTAGTTTGCTATTTTGTCCTTACGTTTATTTTCTTTAACAACAGATTTCTGTTGAATAATTGGCAGAATTATGGTGGTTAAAGCTAAAATTCCATTAATAACTGCTTGAATAACAATAACTGTGTTTGAATTCATAAAAGCCTCCTAAATAAAAAGATTCTAGCAAATTATGTTAAAAAACTCAACAATATGTCGGCTGAATAAAGTAAAGTCTAAACGCATGTGGTGTGTAACGAATTGAAGGTCGAACCTTCCACACCGCTAATATATGTTTTTGTCATAAAGCATTAATTGTTGGATATGCCAGTTCAAAAAAACTAATTCTTAATCAAACCACATTAAAATGCCAGGATTTAAAAAATGATAGCAAATGACGTTGTGGCAAATTTTGTGTAATAGATACAAATGTTCATGGCGAAATATTTGCAATAAAAAATTATATTTGATAAAATAACATTATGAATAAATGTGAAAAATGTGGTGGCAAATTAACTTTTAGCCCAAAGGATAAAGCGAATATTTGTGAAAATTGCGGAGCAGCGGAACCAGTAAAATACAATTATGCGTTCGCAAAAAAAGGTTTTGACCAAATTCAAAATTTGGAGATTGACCCGTTAGCAGAAGAAACACGCACTGTGAAATGTAAATCTTGTGGCGCAAATATTTTGATAAATAAGTATCAAATCAACAATAAATGTCTTTATTGTGGCTGTGACACTTTAACACAAACCAGCAAAAAAACTTTGTTGTATATTGATTCTGTTGTACCTTTTACATTTGGGAAAGCTGATGCTATCAATAAGTTTAAACATGTGGTAAATAAGCGCTTTTATGCTAATAAAAAGGCATTTAAGGGCATTTCAGAACAAAATGTGTCAGGGTTATATGTGAATACATTTGTGTTTGATTTTGACACCACATCTGCATATAAAGGCGTTTTAAGTTATCAAAAAACTGTTAAAGATAGTGACGGAAGCACTCACACAGAAACTGTAACAAAAAATGTGTCAGGTGTTTTGGACAAGGTCTTTAAAAATCTAACAATTGAAGCAAATTCAAATTTAAACCAGAGAGAATTATTGCAAATCATGCCTTTTGAATACACTTCAGCGGTTGATTTCCAACAAGATTTTATCAATGGTTATGTGATAGAGTATCAAGATAAATTGTTCAACGATTGCGTTGCCAGTGCCGAAAAGGTCGTTCGCCGTGAAGTTGAGCATGACATCTTGAAAAAATATGGTTGTGACACAGTTTTAACTTTAAATGTTGATACACATTATAAAGATAGAAAATATAACTATTGTTTGCTTCCTGTTTACATGTTTAACAACGAATATAAAGGCAAGAGATACAAGGCGCTAATGAATGGACAATCAGGTAAAGTTGGTGACTTACCAACGGATAAATTGCGTGTATTCTTAACAATATTATTTGCATCTATACTTGTTGTTGGCATTGGACTGCTGATATATTTCTTGATGAGATAGCCCAACACAAAATTAAAAAATTCATTTTCAACACAAACCAACAATAAATGGTGACATTACAACAAATGTTACCATTTTTTTTATGCTGTGATTTGTTAGTATTTTGCCAAGGAGGAAAGCAATGCAAATCAAATCACGAGTGATGAACAAAACTTTATATATTTTGCTGTCAGGGGAATTGGACGAATACACAGCAAAAACAGTACGTAAAGAACTTGATACATTATTTGATACTGAAAAGGGTTTTGTGCAAATTGTTTTAGATTTAAGTGAATTAACATTTATGGATAGCACAGGAGTTGGTGTGCTGATAGGTAGATACAAAAAGATGAGAGAATATAACAAGCCGATATTTATATCAAATCCAAGCAGAAATGCAGAGAGAATATTCAAAATGTCGGGCTTATATGAGATTATGCCAAAGATTGTTTGATTGGGGGATAATATGAAAAATTTAATGGAATTAAAATTTAAAGCCGTGCCTGAAAATGAATCATTTGCACGTTCAGTTGCTGCTGGATTTTTGATGCAGATGAATCCAACTTTAGAAGAAATTGAAGATGTTAAAACTGCTGTTAGTGAAGCGGTAACAAATTCAATAGTGCATGCCTATCCAGATAAACCCGGCATGGTAACCATGCGTATGTCGATAAAAGACAATGATGTGCATATTTCAGTTATTGATAATGGCATTGGAATAGTGGATATTCAAAAAGCATTAAGTCCTTTTTACACTTCAAAACCAGACCAAGAGCGCAGTGGTATGGGATTTACAGTAATTGAAGCGTTTATGGACGCATTAGAGGTTAAAAACAGCAAAGATGGTTTGATTGTCAATATGAGAAAAAAGATTTCTTCAGCCGAGGCATGCTAAATGCTAACAGGCAATCAAACTGCAGAATTGTTGCAATTGGCAAAACAAGGAGACGATTCTGCCAAGGAAAAACTTATAACATTCAATTCTCCGTTGATTAAAAGTGTGATAAAAAGATATTTAAACAAAGGAATTGAGTATGACGACCTATATCAATTAGGTTCGATGGGTTTTGTTAAAGCGATAAATAACTATGACCCAAATTTCAACGTAAAATTTACCACCTATGCAGTACCCATGATTGCTGGGGAAATAAAACGCTTTTTGCGTGACGATGGCAGTGTGAAAGTGTCCAGAAGCGTCAAGCGCAATGCTTTGCTTATCAAAAACTATATCGCCGAATATCAACGCACGCATGGAGAAAGCCCCACGATGGAACATTTGGCAAAAGTGTTTGATATGGACAAAATTGATTTGGTTTTCACAATGGAGGCAAACACAAATCCGCTGTCATTAAACGAACAGTTTGACGATGGCGATGATAGTACAACATTATTTGATAAGGTGGCGGATAATTTTTCAGTTGAAAATTATATTGACAAATTGGCTTTGCGTGACATGATTGAAAAACTTGATGCAAGAGAAAAACAGGTTATAATAATGCGCTATTACCTTGATAAAACACAAAGTGAGATAGCAAAAGAACTTGGCGTCAGTCAAGTTCAAGTCAGCAGAATAGAGAATAAGGTTTTAACCTATATGCGTGAAAATATCGGTTTTTAAAATATTTTTATTTGTTTGTTGTTGCGGAATTTTCTTGCATATTGTTTACGTTTGGTGTTTCATTATCGTATTTATAGATAGGATTTTGAACATCTTTATTTGGTTTTTTAAATTTTGCAAAAAACTCATTTACAGATGTTTTTATTTTTGCAAAACGTTGTTTAGGTGTTGGAGTATCGGCATTTTTAAAAGTGTCGATATTTTTAACAATCTTAAACTTTTTCTTATTTTGTTTTTGTTTTGAAATGTTTTGTTGTTGATTATCTTGTGTGTTAAGCAATGGGTTTATACTTTCTGTTGTGTTGTTGTTTTCATTTTGTTGATTGTTTTGATTGGTATTGTTAAGTGTGTTATTAAGATTTGAGTTAGCATATCCGTTATTTGGCATCATGTTAGGATAATTGTAGCCATACATTCCAGGTGCACCAAATCCGCCACCAAAACCACCATAACCATAGCCAAAACCATTTCTTCCAAACCCATTATATCTATTTAACAATGCGGTATTATAGAATGTGTCAATATTTGACATAAAATTGCCATAAGTGTCTATATTTGGAGTGAGCCATGGGGTTGCTGTGTTTTCAGTGTTTTCACTGTTTGAATTGCTGTTTTGCTCGTTATCCGTGGTTTGGGTATCATCTGTTTTATTTTCGCTTATTTTCCCATCTTTATCAATCAAGTAGTCACGAATAATTGGCTTTTCATTGTTTTGTTGAAATCCATATAGAATTCTGCCTTGATTGTTGCCTGGTATTGGGGCGGACATACGCATTAATTGATTAATCATGTTCAGTGAGTACAAACTATTTTCAAGCATCTCATTGCCAGCATTTAAATTGTCTAAAACAAGCATGTATTTTAATGCCAATTGATTTAAGTTGCCGTCAACCGATGAAATTTTGCCAATATCATTTACACTAAATGCCAATTCTGTTGTTGCATTGCTTAATCTTTTGCCCAAGTTTTTAAGTTGAGAAGATTGCTCTGTTAAAAACATTTTTTGCTCATTTGTAAGGCTAATTTCGTTATTATAAACTTTATCAATCAAGTTTTGTGTTTCCAAGATAGCGTTGTTTAATTCTTGTTTGAGTTTGCAAAAGTTGTTACATTCATTGTCAACATCTTCAGTTAAAGAATATAAGGTTGATATATTTTTTAAAGTGTCATCATTTTGTGTTGCATTATCTTTAGTTTCTTCTACATTAGAATTTGATTTTATATCTTTTGTGTCTTTATTGTTGTTTGCAATATTATCATTAATACCAGGAAGGTCAACTATTGACCTAAATTTGCTTGTATCTGGTAAAATAGCGGGTTGTTGCTCATCAAGTATATCTTTATCAGGGGCATTTGTGTTTGCATTGCCTTGATTTTCTGCAGGCTTATTGCAAATAGAATCATCACAATTGTCCTGATTGATGTCCTTTTGGGTTGTGTTATCGTCAGCATTAACTAGTGTGGCATTATCCACCAAAGAAAGTGACAAACGATATTTATTGTTTTTTAGTTTGTTAAATTGCTTATCGCTATTTAAACTGTATTCATTAAAATTTTTCTGAAAATTCTCTATGTTATTTGAATAGCCCTCAAAATTAACAGTTGCTTTTTCATTATCTGTGTTGCAAGCGCAAAGTGTAAGCGGAAGTGCAATAAATGTTAAAAGTGGTAAAAATTTTTTCATAAAAACTCCTTAAAGTTAGTATGGTGAAAATTTTCAAATTTATTATAAACAAGCAATATTTAAGATTTTGATTTTTAAAGTTTAATTTGCCGATGTTTTGGCAACAATTTTGCAAGAGGTTAGTATGGATAACAATAAAAGAAATACAAATTACAACTTGTATGTGGAGTCAAAAGTTCCAAAGACAAAAGCATGGCCTTCACTGATTAAGGCATTTTTCTTGGGTGGCTTGATATGCGCAATTGGGCAAGGTTTGTTTGATATGTACAGTTACTTTTTTCCAAATCTTGCAGAAAGTGAAGTTACAACCTGTATGTTGATGACAATTATATTTATCACTTGCTTATTGACTGGCATTGGCATTTATGATGTTATAGGCGCTTGGGGTGGGGCTGGTTCGGTTATTCCTATCACAGGTTTCAGTAACTCTATTTCAAGCCCTGCAATTGAATTTAAAAAGGAAGGCATCATATATGGCATTTGCGTTAAGATGTTCACAATTGCTGGTCCAGTGATTGTCTGTGGCGTTGTTGGGTCAATTATTTGCGGAATTGTAGGACTTTTTATTTAGGTGGTAATATGCAAACAATAATGTTAAAAGGTAATGTATATTTATATGACGGTTACAGTATGGTCGGGCCATTGGAAGGCAAAGGACCTCTTAAAGATTATTTTGATTTTTGCTTTAAAGATGACACACTCAAAGAAAAGACTTTTGAAAAAGCGGAAAGGAAATTGCTTAAAAATATCATAAAAGGTGCAATTCAAAAAGCAGGTACAAATATTGGCAAAATAGATTTTTTGTTTGGTGGAGACTTGCTAAATCAAATTGTAAGTTCATCTTATGCTGCCAGAGATTTAGATTTGCCTTTTAT
Source organism: Candidatus Onthoplasma sp. (assembly GCA_050874685.1). Taxonomy (GTDB): domain Bacteria; phylum Bacillota; class Clostridia; order Christensenellales; family UBA1242; genus Onthoplasma. Next base: position 6,734 of record JBNMLD010000029.1, read on the forward strand.
TGGATTATATTCTGCATGTGCCACAATGGCAGAAAGCCTTGCTTTGGGCGCAATATTTGTTGATAATGGTCTAGCCAACAATGTGATATGTGCCACGTGCACTCATTTTAGCAGTGCAGAAAGACAATATCGTTTTCCGCTTGAATTGGGCAACCAACGTCCGCCAACAGCACAATGGACGATAACTGGTGGCGGAGCGAGTGTTTTAACCTGCCAATCAAGTGACATAAAAGTGAAAGCAGTAACTTTTGGCAAAGTGGTTGATTTTGGCATTGCAGATGTAAACAACATGGGTGCAGCCATGGCACCTGCGGCAGCGGATACTATTGAGCAACATTTGATAAACACAAACAGCAAACCAAATGATTTTGATTTTATTGCAACAGGCGACCTTGGCAAACTTGGCAGTGAAATTTTGATTGATATTATGGAGCGCAAAGGCATTATTTTAGGCAAAAATTATGCAGATTGTGGGTGTATGATGTTTGATAAAACTGAACGTGTTTTTATGGGTGGAAGCGGTGCTGGTTGCAGTGCTAGTATTTTAAATTCATACATTTTAAAAAAGATGAAATCTGGGCAATTTAAGCGAGTTTTATTGGTGTCAACAGGGGCATTAATGAGCACAACAACATCTCAACAAGGCGACACTATCCCAGGCATAGCACATGCCGTTGAATTTGAATATTGTGGCAAGCCAAAAGGCAATATTAACAAACCAATAAATCAATCAAAACCTTTAAATCAAAGCAAAAAACAACAAAAGCGAGGCAATGTCAATGATTAATGTATGGGATTATGTAATATCATTTTTGGTGGGTGGGTTTATTTGTTTTCTTGGTCAAATTTTGGTTATTAGAACAAAAATCACAACTGCACGCATATTGGTGTTATTTTTAATCATCGGCATGGTATTGGAAGTGCTCAACATATATGCACCGTTTAAAGAATTTGCAAAAGCGGGCGCAAGCGTGCCAATTATAGGATTTGGTGCAAGCCTTGCAAGAGGTGCAATTATGGCAACAAAAGAATATGGCATTCTGGGTATTTTTACTGGTGGATTAACGGCGGCATCTGGCGGTATTGCAATGGCAATATTTGCATCGTTCATTTTTGCGCTTATTTTCAGCAGTAAGACAAAACGTGGTGGACATTAGCAGAACATGCTCTATATGCCCTTAAAATGCAAATTATGGCGAAATTTGGGCAAAATTAAATAATATTTTTAAATCAATAATATCATGTTATATGAAAAGAGACAGAACAAAGCAAAAAAGGAAATGGTTTTTGACTGTCTTTTTTATTTTCATTTTGCTTGCAAGTTATTATTGTTTTGTTTCCAGTCCTGTTATAAAAACATATTGCAAGGCAGAGACAAGGGCTTTAACTGAAAAAGCAATAAATCTTGCTGTAAGCAATGTGATAAACCGAACCTTAAGTTATGATGCTTTGATAGATATAAATTACGATACAAATGGCGAGATAGTGTCATTTTCAGCAAACCAGTATGAAATAAATAGTATATCAAGAGAAATTGTCAAAGAGGCACAATTACAGATGTCAATTTTAGGTCAAGACGGCTTGGCATTAAATTTTGGTACATTGACAGGTATTCCTATCTTTATAGGCAGGGGAACTAAAATCAATTTTAAATTAGTGCCAATCGGCGCTGTAAGCAGTAAGTTTGATAGTGAGTTTGATTCGGTGGGTATAAATATGACAAAGCACTCTTTGTTTTTGTATATAAACACGCATGTAAGCATTGTTATGCCTATAAGAACGTATGACTTCTATTCAACAAACCAAGTGATGTTGGCTGAAAGCATTATCATAGGCAAAGTGCCAGAAGTATATTTAAATGGTGGCAGTTTAGGAAAATCTTTAAATCTTGTGCCGTAGGTATTTGTAAAAGCATTTAAGTTGTGTTATAATACATAACATGTTATATTTCGACAACGCAGCAACAACACAAATAAGCAAATCATCACTTGACAGTTATATAAAGGCAAGTGAACAGTTTTTTAATCCTAGTGCGTTATATGCACAAGCAGGCAAATCAAAACAATTGCTTGAACACGCCAGAACCTATTTCTTAAACAAGTTTCATGCACCTAACAAATCAACATTTATCTTTACAGGGTCAGCAACAGAAGCAAACAATTCTGTATTACACGCACACATAACTCGTAAAGAGAAAAAGTATATCTTCAGTGCAGGAGAACATAGTTCTATATATGAGACGGCTAAAGATTATAAAGAGAATGGATATAATGTTGTATTTATACCTTTAAATAAAGACGGAACAATAAATCAGGATAAACTTTTTGAAGAGATTGACAATACAACTGCATTGGTGTCAATTATCCATGTAAGCAATGAAACAGGCGCTGTTAACGACATTAAATCAATATGCAAACGAATTAAAGGGATAAATAGCAATATAGTTGTGCATAGTGACGGAGTGCAGGCTTTAGGTAAACTAGATATCAATTTGTCCGATTTAGGTGTTGATTATTATACTATGAGTGCACATAAGATTAATGGTCCTAAAGGGGTGGCGGTTTTATATATAAATAAGCCTAATAGATTTAAACCATTTGTTATAGGTGGCGGACAAGAAATGTCATTGCGCTCAGGCACAGAGAATTTGCCTGGTATTTTAGCATTTCAAACAGCGATTGAAGGATTAACACATACAGACTTTACAGAACATAAAAAAGCAATATTGCAACAAATCAAACAAGACCATGTTTTAGTTTCAAGTGATAATTGTGTTGATAATATTATTTCTATATGCTTCAAGGGAGTAAGGGGAGAAACTATTCTACACATGCTTGAAGCACAAGGATATTTGATAGGCACAGGTTCTGCCTGCAATAGCAAAGCGGGATTGAACCGTGTATTGCAACCAATCGTGGATAAAGCATATATAGAAGGCGCTGTTAGGATTTCTTTTGGCAATGATGTATCTGTTGAAGATTGCACCAATTTAGGTAAAGCATTAGACTGTGCGGTGGCGGAATATATTTTAAGGATAAGAAGATAACATGAACAAGATAATTTTAATTAGATTTAACGAAATACATTTAAAAGGTGGCAATAAAAAATATTTCACACACCTTTTGTATGAAAATATCAAGACAGCATTAAAAGGTTATGAATGTAAAATTGAAAACATACAAAATCGCCTTTTAGTGCGAAACTATACTGATGAAGATGCAATCATTGCAGAACTTAAATGTGTTTTTGGTGTCCATTCAATTTCAAAAGCGGTTGAAGTTGATACTTCAGTTGAAGCAATCAAAGATTTTGTTTCAACTATCAAAATTGAAGGCAGTTTCAAATGTGAAGTGAATAGGGCAGAAAAATCATTTCCAGTCAAATCAAATGAGTTTGCTGCAGACCTAGGCGAAATTGTGCTTAACAATAATCCAAAAGCACATGTGGATATTCATAATCCTGAAAATATTTTATATGTTGATATTCGTGAGAATGGCAAAACATATATATTTAACCATATTATTTATGCTTATTCAGGATTGCCTTTGGGGGAATATCGTGATGGATTGTTGATGTTGAGTGGTGGTATTGACAGCCCTGTGGCTGGTTTTTGCATGGCAAAACGTGGTTTAAGGCAAGATATCTTGCATTTTGATAGTTTCCCTTATACAAGCCCACAAGCAAAACAAAAAGTTATTGATATTGCAAAACGTGTTAAAAAATATATTGGTGCAAAATATATGTATATTTGTAGTATGACAAAGTTGCAAGAAGAATTTCACGTTCAATGCAAAACCGAATTTGCAATCAATCTGTTGCGCCGTGCAATGATAAGGGTTGCAAATGCTGTTTGTGACAAATTCAATTATAAAACTATTGTTACTGGTGAAAGTTTGGGGCAAGTTGCCAGTCAAACAATCGAAAGTTTAACAAGCACAAACTCTGTTGCTAAATATCCAGTTTTACGTCCGCTTATCAGTTTTAATAAGCAAGAGATTATTGAAATAGCGCAAGAAATTGATACTTATGATTTATCAATATTGCCTTATGAAGATTGTTGTACAGTATTTTTGCCAAGGAACCCTGTTATAAAACCAAAAATTGCAGATAGTGA
>JBNMLD010000030.1:0-10780 GCA_050874685.1 Candidatus Onthoplasma sp.
GATTTGTATTTTATCCAATGTGCATGCAAATTTACAGATACATGTTCCAGTGAATTTTGCTTAACCAACACAAATACTGGTTCAAAACGAAAAAAGGTTAAAGAATTGATAAAGTCTTTGAAAACTGAAGACCCGCAAATTGAAGCAAACATTTTTAAAAGTGTTGAAAATGTAAATTTAGCCACAGTTATTGCCTATAAAGATAAAAACAATATAAGACACCACTTTTTAGACGATTACGATGATAAAAATCAATAAAATTTAATAAATATCATCAACTCGACATCAAATATATAATTATTTTACAAATTTATAAGAGTGTCGAGTTTTTTTAATTCAAAAATTAGCATTTCATTTGCCTTAAAACGAACTAAAGGGTTATACTTATTTAAAGGAGATAATTATGGAAGAAGTTAAAAGTTTTTTCAAAAAAGTTAAATGGGACAGTATTATCATCGCAATTTTAACAATCACTATCGGCATTTTGTGCGTATGCTTGCCACAAGGTTCTGCAGATGTGCTTTGCATCGTGTTTGGCTGTGCACTGCTTGTAAGTGGTTGCGTTTTGCTTGTTAGATACTTTGCCTATGAAAGATTTTTGGGCGGACCTTTGCTTATCAAAGCCATTACAATGATACTTTCAGGCATCTTCTGCTTTGTTTACCCTGAAATTATTCAATCAATTTTGACAATTCTCTTTGGTTTGTTTATCGTGATTGATTCAATTTCATCATTGGCTGATAGTGTTTATTGCGCAAGAGCTAAAGTTTCTGGTTGGTTTGTGCTTTTCATCTTATCAATCGCAACAGCTTGCCTTGGTGTTGCTGTTATGTTCTCAAACTTCAGCACAGTAATGGTATTTGCAGGCATTTCACTTATCATTGAAGGTGTAACTCATTTTGTTTCAACTTTGGTTTTCAACCGCAAAGTTAAACAAGCAAAGAAATTATTGCAAGATAAAGCAAATGATATTGTGATTGAATTATAATAAATATTCAAAAAAACAGTGCTTAATTGCACTGTTTTTTTATTACTTTTTATGAGACTCTTTATCATGTTTTAACAATTCCATAACATCATTAAAATATTGCACATTACCTTTTGCCCTGTTTGCCCTTTTGATTGCAATAAGCACCACAATCGCAATTATTAAAGCGGAAATAGAAACTATAACAATTGTGTCAACATAAGAATAACTTACTTTTATTTTTGCAGTCTCAAATTTAACTTGATAATTTTTGTTGCCAGCCTTGCCTTGCAAATCAAATTCTCCCCACAAAAGCGCATATTTTTTATCAGTAAATATTGAAATATCCAAATCATCGTCATTGCAGATTTCGCCATCTTGCAACTGATATGCTGTTTGGTCTGGTTTCAAGAATGTAAAATGCCCTTTTGATTGGTCGTTTAATTTTATAACTATTTCACGTGGTGTGATTGTCAGTTTGCCATTAATTGCAACAACTGAATAATTGTTATTGTAAGATTTTAAACTTATTGGATATTTGCCAACAGCATCAAATTGATTTGCTGTTGTTTTTAACTCAACTTGCAATGCAAATTTATCAATATTTTCAGTTTGACAAACAAAATCAAAGATTGAATTATCAATTTGGTCGCCATAAACTATTGAACTATTTAAAATCATTATATTAACAGGCTTTGGAACAACAATATACTTGCCCTTTTCAACAGTAATTTCATAATTTGTGTTATTACAATTAAAATTGATTTCATAAGTTCCAACAATGCTAAATTGGTTTGCTGTTGTGCTGATTGAATAATCTAAACTTTCACGGTCCTGCTCATAAATTTGACTTAAATCAACACTGATATTTTTCAAATCAACCGCATCAAGATAGAAAGCATTGTGATTGCCTATCCTAACCACCACGGGTTTTGCTTTTACCATTGTTTGTGAGTTTGCATCAAGTGTAATAATATAATTAGTGTTGTATGACACTAACTCAATTGGATAACTTCCACCAACAGGTGAAAACCTTTGCGCAGACATCTTAATTTGCAAATTCAAATTGTCATTATTTACAACAGAACCTGACTTAATTTCATAGACACTTGCTTTTGAAACTTCTTCGCCATAATATATTTCATCGCTAATTAAGATTGTTATTGGACGTGCCACCACTGTTATTTTGCCAGTATTAAATGTAACATTATAGTTTTGATTGTTAGAACTTGCACTGCAATAATATTCTCCAACATTTGTTGTTGAATTTACACTATATACAAGTTCAATATTTAATTTGTCACTATTTAAAATTTCGCTGTAATCTATATCAATTGAAGCCTCATCAACATATTCCCCATACACCATTTCTGTGTCACCAATTGGGACAGTTACAGCCCTTGGTGTGATTTTATAATAACTGTTTATCAATTGCACTTGATAGTTGTTATTTGAGCAGGTTGCTGATATATCATACTCGCCAACCGAATCAAACTTTTCAACTTGCATATTAAGCGCAAGTCCAATATCATCGCCATATAAAATTGCATTTTCAACATCATTGTATTGACTATTATTCAAAGCATGAACATCGCCATAAACACCATTTTGCTGAACGGTTATTTTTACGGTTTTAGGCGTAATTGTAAGCAAACCTTTATTTACTGTTACATTATAATTAGTGTTAGCACACACCGCGTCAATTTCATACTCTCCAACAGAAGATTTATTTGTTGCACTTGTGGATAATTGAACACCCAGGTCATCGCCTTGCAACACACCGTCAATTGTCAACGAAACTTGATTTGCAAGTTCTATTTTTGAACCATAAACCACTGAACCAGTGCCAATTGTCAACACTGCTGATTTAGCAACTACTTTAACATTACCTATTTTGCGAACCTGCAAATTATAATTGTTGTTTGATATCGTCACACTTATAGGATATTCCCCAACTGGAGAACCTTTTCTTGCTTCACTTGTTAAATTGATACCTAATGTTGAAATGTCAACCGAACTGTCTGTGCAACTAACCAAAGAATCGTCAAGGGCAATATCACTGCCATACTCAACACTGATATCCGCCACATCAACATAAATACCTGTTGCGGTTATTGTGTACACACCCTTGTTTACTGTTACATTATAATTTGGGTTATTGTAAGTCATGTCAATATCATAGTTGCCAACAGCACTTTTGCTTGTTGCTGAACAAGTTAATACATAATTTAACTCATCATTATTTTCCAGTTGAGATAAATCTACATCAACATTGGACAAGTTAATATCTTCACCAAATTGTGAACTTGCGTTACCAATTGAAACTTCGATTTGTTTTGGTGTAACCGCTAAGGCTGAGGTTGATGAAAGTGTTACTAAATAGTTAGGGTTATTATCTTCCAAAACCACGTCGTAACTGCCTACGTGAGAATATTTTTGCCTTGAGTTTGATTTCAACACAAGATTTAAATTATCACCATTCACCAAACTGTTTGAAACATCTTCAAACACGCCATTAAATACAAATTCTGCCCCATACGCAACTGTCGCATTTACCTTAACTTCAATTGGTCTTGCTGTTATTGTCAGTTTGCCAGTTGTTGCCACAACATAAAAGTTGTCCGCATATCCTGCTATTGAAATATCGTAATCACCAACTGGGGATAAATTGCTGGCATTTGTTGTTAATGTTAGTTTCAAATCGGCTTTATCTACATCGCTGTCATTGATAGTATATGTCAATTGATCAAGATGTACACTATCGCCATAAACCGATGTTTGATTATCAATTGTTATACTAACTTGCTTGTTATAAATTCTGTAAACACCTTTAACAATTGTAACATTATAATTTGCATTGCTGTAACTGAATGTTATTTCATATTGCCCAACTGTGCTTGTTTCTGTTGCTGTTGTTTTAACAATGGCATTTAAATCATCATTATTTAAAATTTCTTGTGTATCTAATGTCACTTTGCTTAAATCTATCGGTTCTCCAAACAAAGATTCTGCATCACTGACCTTTACTGTTACATTGCGTGCCACAATTTGTAAATATGATTTTGCGTTGATTGTTACAGAATAATTTGAATTATTTGACTTTAAAGTTAAATCGTATTTGCCCACTGATGAAAATCTTTCTGCAGTCGTTTCAAATTGCAAATCAAGGCTATCGTTTTCAACAACACTGCCAGAAACAATATTGTAAGGAACATTTTCAAAATCATTTAAATCGCCGTATTGTCTTGAAAGTTGAACCAAAACCGCCACCGTACGTGGGGTTACTGTATATTGCCCAGTGATTATTGTTACTTCATAGTTTGGGTTTGCATATTCAAGAGATATTTCATAATTGCCTATACCTGAGATTTTTGATGCGGTTGTTGTTAAAGTATAATTAAGTTTATCACTTCTCAACAATTCGCTTAAATCAACCGACACAGAAGTCAAATTAATTTCATCGCCGTATTTTTTTGTTGCGTTCCCTATTGACACTGTAATACTTTTTGCAATTATTGTTAAGCATGAATCCGTTGTCAAAGTTGGATTATAATTGCCATTACAATCGTCAATAGAAATATCATAATTACCAACTGAAGAATATTGTCTTGCCGATGAACTTAAGGTTAAATTTAATTCATCATCTTCAACAAGTCCACCATTCACAACTTTAACATTTGTTTGGTCAATATTAATTGCATCGCCATAAACAAAGGTTTGTTTAAATTCAATTTCAATTGTCCTTGCTGTGATAAAATATTGCCCAGTAACAATTGAAACAAAATAATTATTGTTTGATGCTGTTGCTGTAATTGAATAACTGCCAACCGCAGATTTCTTTGTTGCGTTTGTTGATAGCGTCACATTTAAACTATCATATTCCAACAATCCTTGAACTGTATAGCCTTCTTGATTTAAAACGATATCATCGCCATAAACTGATGTTTGATTGCCAACTTTAAGGCTTGCCAATCTTTTATCAACAGTCAAGACACCAATATTTAATGTAACATTATAATTTGGATTTGTTTCAGCCAACAATATATTGTAATTACCAATCTCTGAAAACTGTTTCGCATCTGTTTCCAATTGAACAATCAAATTGTCATTACCAATAACCGAACCTGTCAACACAGTGTAATTTGTAACATCTAAATTAATTTCATCGCCATATTGTTTTGTTTGTTTTATATTGATCGTAACCAGTCTTGCTTCAACTTTTAATGCCCCTTTAAGCCAGGTTATATCGTAGCAAGGGTTGCAATCAGTCAAATTGATATCATAACTGCCAACCGATGATGTGTTTGTTGCGGTTGTTGCAAGTGAAAGGTTTAAATCATCTTCATTAACAATCGATCCAGATATAATTGTATAAGCATTTTTATCAAGTACTATGTCATCGCCATAAACTGTGTTTTGTGTGTTAAGCATTAAACGAATTTCTCGTTTTTCCACTGTGTATTTGCCTGCATCCGCAGTTGTCAGTTCATAGTTGGTGTTTGTCCAACTGTAAGTTATGTCATATTCCCCAGTTGCACTACTATTTGTTGCAGTTGTGGTTAATTCCAAGCCCAAACTATCCGAACCATAAAGTGATTCGTTTAGTGAATACATTGACTGGTTAAGTGAAGGTGTATCGCCATATTTACCGGATTGATTTAAAATTGAGATTTGCCTTGTTGCTTTATTGATTTGCAAATAAGCATAACCCAAAGTGTCTGTCATGTTTTCCGCACTAATCAAAAAGTATATTTGTTTTGAACCATTTGTCCAATTTTTAAAATTATCATTTGTGGTAATATCTGAAATGGTTACACTATCATAACTAAACCCAAATTTAACAGAATAAGTTTCAACATTTGTGATTGTAAGAGATATGTTGTGGTAATCCCCATCATAATTTGCAATTGTATTATGGACAGTATATTCAACTCCGCCTTTATATCCTTTCAGGCTTAACATACCATATCCATAATAAATGTCTTTGCCAGTATCCCCCAAATCAACTGCCAAACTATACACACGTTGTTCAACAGTTGTTAGTCTTGGTGCGTTTGCATAAATTGGATCAAGACATAACAATGTTACAACAGCAGATACATAAGGTGTTGCCATGCTTGTGCCCTGTGCAGTTGCATATTTGTTAGGTCCAGCTCCGTTCGAAGAATTTATCCATGCCGACCTTATCGCAGTGCCTGGTGCAGCGACATCCACACACGAACCATAATTTGAATAACTGCTGTCAAACAAATAATTTGAGCCTGACCTTTTAACCGCTGAAACTGTTACAGCACTTGGACAACAACCAGGCAAATAATTGTTATTGATTTCTTGTGATTCATTGCCCGCAGCCACAATTGGTAGAATATTGTTTGCAAGCAATTGTTCTTGCATATATGCTTCCACTGTGTCAACACTTGATTGATTTGTCTCGCCACCTAAACTCATGTTTACGCAAACTATATTATACTTCTTTTTCAGTTCAGCAATTTTTTCAAATAATGTGTAATAAACTGAGGTTGTAATGCTTATTTCGCCTTTTGCCCCCAACAATTTAACAGGCAAAATTTTAACGTTGCTTGGTGTGGTATCACAGATGATACCAGCAACGTGTGTGCCGTGCCCATTATCATCTTCAAAACTATAACCACTATATGTATAAGTTGTTGTTGTATGTGTAATGCCAACAAGATTGCCAGAATCATCTGTCAAAATTCTGTTTTTAAACATTGTATGAGATGTATTTATGCCTGTATCAATAACAGCCACAACCATTTCTTCATTGCTACCAGCTTCGGTTATATATTGTTCATAAGGATTAACGTCAATAGCAGAATATCCCCAACCCACGGCTTGTGCTGAAACATCGTCAGTTATGGCAGATTGAATAATTTGTTCAATGTTTACCACCAGGTTTTTGTTTTCAACCAATTCAAAATATGCTTGTTTTGTTTGTTCAATAGTTTCAAAACAAAGCATTGTTGTAGTTTTGCCAAGATGTTTTACGTTGTTGTATTTTGAACTATCAAACTTGCCCACAACAGTCAATTGCTTAAGCGCATATTTGTTGTAAAAGCAATAGTTTTCATTTTGTTCAAAATAAGCATATTCGTTTTTATCAGCAAAATCAGTTAAATCTTGTTTATCCTTAAAGCTACTAACTGCCAGCTTTAATTCCACAATGGACTCATAATCAATATCATGGTCCAGTTGAACTGCTGATGAAGTTGAAGCATAACTGGTATGATTGTATTTAAAGTTAAATCCGACAAAAGAAAAAGCAAACGAGCAAATCAATCCCAATACAACAATCAAAATTTTATTTAAACTTTTGCTTTTCATTTTACCCCTTTTTAAAGCAATTCAATTTAAAATATGCACATAAGTGCAGATTGAAAAAAACTATTTGTTAATATATTTATTATATATTAATGGTGCAACTTTTACAAATCTTTTTATAAACTTTTTAAACAAAGTTGATTATTGTATCATTCATCAAATTAACCACTGTGTCTATGTTCGTTTAATCTTTTATTTTTTCCCAACTAAGACCATCTCTTCCAAAATGTCCAAAACAGGCTGTTTGTTGATAAATAGGTTTTAACAAATCTAACTCATTTATCATGTTTTGTGGACTAAAATCAAAGTTTTTGTTCACATATTCATATATCTTTTCAATTGGCATTTTTTCGGTTGAAAAAGTGTTTATATTCATTGCAATTGGTTTATCTAGCCCAATGCCATAACACACTCCAATTTCGCACTTATCCGCAAAGTTGTGAGCCACTATATTTTTAGCAACATATCTGGCATAATATGCTCCAGAGCGGTCAACTTTTGTTGCATTTTTACTGCTAAAACATCCACCACCAACTTTGGCTTGTCCACCATAAGTATCAACAACAATTTTTCTTCCAACGCAACCACTATCGCCAAACGACCCCCAAATTGTAAACTTTCCGCTAGGATTTATGATATATTTTGTATTTACTTTTAACATGGAATATTCTTCCAAAACAGGGTTTACAACTTTATCCATTATTGTAGATTTGATTGCGGTTAAATCAACACTTGCATCATGAGAAACAGACATTAAAACAGTATCAATTCTGATTGGTTTGTTGCCTTCATACTCCACCGTTACTTGGCTTTTGGCATCTGCAAAAAACATGTTTGTTGTTCGCCTAAAAATATCATATTGTCTCATCAATTTGTGTGCAATAACTATTGGCAATGGCATAAATTCTTTGGTTTCATTTGTCGCAAATCCATAACAAATTCCTTGGTCATTGGCACATAACTGTGCTTTGTTCACAGTCTGATTTATGTCTGGACTTTGGATACTAATTTCCTTGATTATTTCAAAATCACAACTGTATCCAATTTCTTTTAAAACTTGTTTGGCAATTTTTTCATAATCAATTTTTGCCCTAGTTGTTGCCTCGCCATAAATAAACAATTTGTTATTTTTTATTGCACATTCAACTGCCATCTGGCTGTTTTTATCTTGACGTAATGCCTCGTCAAGGAAAGCATCTGCAATTGTATCACAAGTTTTATCTGGGTGCCCAATATTTACACTTTCACTGGTCTCATAATGATGCACTGCATCAAAAATTTGTTCAAAACCAATCTTTTTAATTTCATTTTCTTTAGCAAAACACATCGCTGACACAAGCCCTATTGTTTTATCTCTACTTAAACAAATTATTGCGTATCCATTGCCTTTTAAATCACCTTCGGCATCAATTGATTTTCCATTAAACCATGTGCAAGATTGTTGCTTTGCATAGTTCAAAAATTGTTGGATTTCATCTTTGGTTAGACTTACAAAAATTTTATCTTCTTTCCCTAATAATTCTTCTATTGTTTTCATATTTTCTCCTTATTCGTTTTGCATTCATAAGCGCTATCAGAATGCAATTTGACCATAAAGAGAATGACTATTTTTATTTTAAATTAAAGGATAAAAAATAACCCCATCGCAACCGATAGGATTATATAAATTCATTCAAATACCCCATCGGTCAGCCTTTAGCACCTTGGTAAAATACTAGGTTGCTGTGTGGTCAACGGGGCTGTCCCTCGCACACTCTTTATGGATATTTTTACTTTACATCAGCACATTTAAAATGTCAACAACTTTTTTAAAATAAATTAAATTTTTATTTTTTTATTAAATTTTATCGTATTTTTTGAATTTTATTTCAAATCTATTGTTTTTTTTGATATTTAAACATGAATTTTTATTCATAATCAGTATATTCAGGTTTGATAATTGTATATTTTTGAGCATGCTTTTTTATAAGTTGATTGATAAACAAAATCATAGTTATAATCATTGGCACACACATAATTGCCATATATATTAAAGATGTCATTCCATAACTATCACTAAACAAAGTCAACAATGCCGAATAAACTGCGCTGATGCCTGCATAACCAATATATTCAACCATTGTTCTAACCGAATACGCCTGCTCAATATCTTTTGGCGAAATGCAAACTTGCATATAGTTATTCACAAAAATTCTGCATGGTTGCAATATACTCATTTGTACATAACTTAACAAAATTATTGGCACGATTGTCCACCAACTTAAAGGCAAGAATGTTGCCAAAATACCGCAGGCAAAGAACGAAACAATAAGTGACATTGTAAAGATAATCAAACTTCTCACACCAAAGCGCAAGTTAAATTTAAATTGATATTTGCTTGAGATTGCCGTAAGTAATTTGCCTATCGCATAAATATAACCAAACAAACTTGCAGGCAACCAACCAGCAGTAATGATTTGTTGCAAGAACATTTTAAAGTTTGAGTTTACGATTGATGTTACACCACGCATCATAAACATAAACAATAGCAAGCACACAAAGAATGGCGATTTCAATATTTTTAAATAAACATTTTCCTTTTTCTTTTTTTGTTCTGGTTTAACCTGCTCTGTTTCAACTTTTGCTTGAACAAAAACATTTTGCTTTTGAAATTTTTCAGGCGACTTAAGCAAAAACCCGTAAAAGAAAACAAAAACAACAACACCAAAAGAAATCCAATATGCAACATAAGGTTGCCAGTTATACACATAAGTGATAAAAATTGCCCCAAGCCCTTCAATCACATACAAGAAAGCCATGCCTTTGCCGTAAATTTTATCATATTCTTTATCCCGTTTTAGCAGACTCAAACTCTGCGTCAAAATGCTGTTCCCTTTTATGCCACAAACAATGTATGCAAAAGCCATAAAAAGTTGAGCCACAATAAACGTTGCAAAGTGAGTTCCAAAGATAGCCATCAACAAATATACAGCATAGCCAAGAGAACCAATTTGCGTAGCCATAACTGAATTTACATTTTTAAATAGGTTTGTGACAGGGATACATAGCAAACAACCAAATAACATCAGCACTGAATCAAGCAATACAACTTGAGAAAAAGATAACCCTTTTTGTGTTGTGAAAAACATTGTTGAAATTGTCCACACAAAAATAACGTCCCATGTTAATGCCAAAAAAGGAGGAAACAATTTGACGTTCCTTTGCATATATTTATTCATTTTTTCTTCGTTTGTCATTGTTTATATTTTAAAACAAATCGCAAAAAATTCCAAAACATATTAGGTTAAATTTCAATAAAAATATAAAAAATAAATAATAAATTAAACCAACAAAAAATATTTTTATAATGATATTTAATAATAAAAAACCTATAAAAAATTATTTAAATTTAATTTTTACTTTATTAATTTAAACTTTAAAAATATTGAAAAATAAACAAAAAAATAAATATTTTTTATCAAAAAACAATAAAAA
>JBNMLD010000031.1:0-10662 GCA_050874685.1 Candidatus Onthoplasma sp.
ATTTCAGGCATTGTCAAATCTATTGACTATGAAGGAGTGTATCGTCCACAGGATAATGATATTGTGTTGGCAGAATATGTTAAGCAAATTATGTATCCAATTCAAGATAGTTATAAGTTTAACAATTACAATCGAGACCAATTGATTCGTATGCTTCTTGACATGGACAAAAATGTTTATGGCACTTTAATTGTTGCAAATGATTACAACACATATATTAACTTTAAATCAATTTACGACAGCAACAATATTTTCCGCAATAGGGTGTTTGAAATTGGCGATGCAACAGGGCTAAACACAATCCTTTTAGCACCAACAAACTTTGACAATTTTAACACATTTAGCCGTATCATTTTCCTTGACCCATTGCTAAATATGGGGTACTTAAACGAGTTACAACACCATACAAAGTCAACCATTTATTTACCACACATGCCAGAGACCAATATTTCAATACTTAAAAATATAAGCCTTCAAAGGGAAACATTCGGCAGATATTTTAGATTGTTGCAGTTTGCATCAGAAAACAAAATAACAGGCTATTATTGCTACAATTTGTTTAAAAACATTTTAAATAAAACAAAACAAAAGGCTGATTATAACTATTTGCAATTCTATGTTTGTTTAGAAGTGTTCAAAGAGTTGGGCTTGGTTGTTACTAATGAAAACAACACTCAAATTGAGGCAATAATAAACAAAAAAAATCCGCTAAACGCAAGCAGTTTTTACAATAGATTGAACAGTTTAAAATCAGTAAAATAACAATTATTGCTAGTTTATTTAATAGATTAGTTTGATAAGATAAAGGTTAAACGTAAATTTCATTGCGTTTAACTTTTTGTTTTGTTATAATACTATTGATTTAAAATCTTATATTTTATTGCAAATAACAACAAACAAAATTTACTAGTGAAAAAAGTAAATTAGTTGTTTTTTTGTAAATCGTGATAAAATGCAAAAGTTTTTTTATGTTAATTTCACTGCTATTTAATCAAAACATTGACCCATTAGATGCTGTGGTACAATTTATTATGATTGTGCTTGTTTTTGCGTTTTCGCTTTCTTTGCGAGAGTTTGCACGTGCATATTCTGCCTACAAAATGGGTGACGGCACAGCAAAAGCAATGGGCAGAATGACAATCAACCCTGTTAAACATATAGACCCAGCAGGTTTTGTGTTTTTTATGCTGTTAGGGGTGGGGTGGTCAAAACCTGTGCCAATAAATCCTTCTAATTTTAAAGATTACCGCAAAGGTATCAGGTGGGTGTCAATTTCTGGCATAATTGTAAATTTTTGTTTTGGACTTATAGCAAGTTTGTTGTATCTTATTTTTAATCGAACGATTGGTTGTCCAAATGAGTTTATGCGATATTTCTATTTGGCATTGTCAACAATCATGCAAATCAACAGTTTTTTGGTTTTGTTTAACATTTTGCCAATCTATCCGCTTGCTGGATTTGACTTTATTTCTTCTTATATGAATGGTCAAAATAATTACATCAAATTCAATCTAAAATATGGGGTTAAAATCCTTTATGGAATGCTTATTTTTAGTGTTTGTTGCAATTTGTTGTTTGGCATTGATTTGTTTGCCTTTTATTTGGATTTATTGTATAATTATGTATATTTACCGATTGCATTAATTTAAATGCAAAATTGTTTTTTGGGGTGTTATGGAAGAAATTGATGAACTTACCGATGATTACGGTGGGCATTTAACATTTAAGTTAGAAGGCTTTGAAGGGCCTTTGGATCTTTTGTTGCACCTTATCAAAGAAAACAACATGTCTATTGAAACAATTAGGATAAGTGAAATCACAGACCAATATTTGAAGTATATGGACGATATCAAAAGTTTGGATATGGACGAGGCTGTTTCGTTTTTGGATATGACAAGCCGTTTGCTTGAACTTAAATCTAGGGCATTGCTTCCGGTTGAAAAAATTGAGGAAGAAGACGATGAACAAGATAGCTTGTTAAAACTTCAAATGGACTTGAAAGAATATGAATTGTTTAAGGAAGCCGGCGCAAATCTTCAACAATATGAAAATGTTGATAGATTTTATAAGCAACCTGATAAAATGGCAGGCGATACACGTATTGTGTTTAACGATTTCAATTTGGATAAATTGCTTGATGCGTTTGCCTTCATATTGATGAAGACCAAAGATAGGGAAAATCCAGAAGAAAAGAAAATCAAACGTGACCGCTGGACTGTCGCTGATAAAATTGCCTTTTTAACTGGTGTTTTGAAAGAGAATAAAGAGATTAACTTTTTCAGCCTGTTTGATGAAACATACACAAAAAGTGAAATCATTAACACATTCTTGGCAATTTTGGAAATGCTTAAATTTCAAAAGATTGTTGTTGTGCAGGCTGATAGATACCAAGATATTTTGATAAAAGCAAGGGAGGAAGAATGAAATACGAAGACATTGCACGTGTGATTGAAGGTGTTTTGTTTGTCGCTGGCGATGGCGTTGAAATAGACGAATTTAAGCGCAAATTTGACATTAATGACAAAGAATTTAATAAATGCCTTGACTTGCTTAAGGCAAAATATAATGAGCAAAGCGGAATAAACATTATAACATATAAAACAAAAGTTCAATTATGTTCAAATCCAAACATTGTTGATGATATCAGTGAAATATTAAATCCTATTCGTGAGCGTACATTAACAAAAGCAGCACTAGAAACTGTTGCAATTATTGCATATAAACAACCTATAACAAGGCTTGAAATTGAAAATATACGTAATGTTAAAAATGCAGACTATGCAATAGATTTGCTTATTTCAAACAACCTTATTGAAGTGGTTGGACGTAAAGATGCAGTGGGCAAACCATTGCTTTATGGCACAACAGATGCCTTCCTTAAACGTTTTGGTTTGACAAGCATTGAAGCATTGCCAAATTATAATGAATTGCTTGATAGAATTAGGGTTATTCATAGCGATGGCGACTCATTATATAGAGAGTTTTCAATCCCAGACGAACAGCCAGAAGAAGCACCACAATCACAAACAGCAGACAAGCAACAATCAAATTCACAGGAAGAAAAACCTGCTCAAGCTGTTTAATCATAAAAATCTAACTTTAATTTTAAGTGATGATTACATAAAAGTCTATAAAAAAAAGATACTACATTATGTGGTATCTTATTTTTTTGTTTGTAATTTTAGTCTTATTATTTGTGATTGTATATCCATTTTTAATCAGTTTCGAGGTTAAATTTAACTTGTTGCGCATGAAAGGTGTGTTTACATTGATATTGTTTAATAAAATAAAAATTCAATTTAAATTGCGTGTAAAAAATGGTTATGTCTATATTTACCACAATAGAAAAGAAAAACGTTTCAAATTGACAGATAAAAATTTCAATGTGATTTTCATTTTAAACCTTTTCAAACAGCTATATTTTCGTCATCAATTGATAACGCTAGATGTGTTTTCAAACTTTGGATATATGAATGATGCCTGCGTTTCTGCGGTTGGTGCAGGGTATATTGATGTTTTTAGCAAAGCAGTTTTAAGCAAAGTTAAAAATAACAAAAAATCAGCACATATTTTTGTTAATGTTGACCCACAATATAATCAAGATATTTGCTCAATTAGAGTTAAAAGTTCGGTGCGTATGTCTGTGTGGGATATATTATACTCACTGGCATATACATTAATTTATTCATGGGGTAGTTATGAAAAAAGTAGAAACAGTAAACTTAAACAAAACAAATAAAATCGAATCACTTATTGATGTGTCGCTTGACAAAGTGCGCTCATTGATAGATGTCAATTGTGTTGTTGGCAATGCAATAACAATGCCTGACAATTCAGTTATAATACCAATTTCAAAGGTCAGTGTGGGCTTTGTTTCTGGCGGTGGAGAATATAACGATTTAAATGCAAAACGCAATTCAGCCGATTTCCCAATGGCAGGAGGCACTGGTGGTGGTTTTACAGTCACACCAATTGGATTTTTTGTTGTTGACAATAACAAGTTTAAAATTATTCATGCAGACAAATCAACGGCATATTTAGGGCTTATTAAAAACGCAACAGAAGTGCTTAAAAAATTTGTGGGTAATATAAAATGAAAAACAAGCAAATCTATTTTAATTTGGCGGTGTTGGCAGTGATAATTGCCAACTTGTTTTGCTTATTGTTGCCAAATTTTACGTCAAAAACAAGTTGCTATGCTGTTTCAAGTTCAGCAAAGGCGATGTGTGTGCTAGATAAAGATACAAATCGCATTTTATATAGCAAAAACGAGCATGAACAATTGCCTATGGCATCAACAACAAAGGTTGTCACTTTAATAACAGTGCTTGAAAATTGCAATGATTTAAATCAGGTGATTACAGTAAACGATAAGGCTGTAGGGGTTGAAGGCACTTCAATATATCTTCGAAAAGGCGAACAAATCGCAGTGTTAGATTTGCTTTATGGCTTGATGCTTCGCAGTGGCAATGATAGTGCAACCGCATTAGCATTCCATGTTGGTGGCAGTGTTGAAGGTTTTGCTGAATTGATGAACAAATTGGCAAAAAAAGTGGGCGCAAACAATTCTCATTTTGCAAATCCGCATGGGCTTGACAATCCAAATCATTATACCACAGCTTATGATTTGGCTTTGATTACAAGTTATGCCTTAAACAACGACACTTTTAAACAAATAGTTTCAACAAAGACTCATGTGATTGACGCAACAAATATGTCGGATAAACGCTATTTGACAAACAAAAATAAACTGCTTTCAAGTTTGGAAGGTTGTTGTGGTGTCAAGACAGGTTTTACTTCAAAAGCAGGCAGGTGTTTGGTAAGCGCTACAGAAAGGGACAATCACACATCGGTTTGTGTTGTGCTGAATTGTGGTCCAATGTTTGAAGAAAGCGCTGATTTGCTTGAACAAAGTTATGTTGATTATTGCCAAGTTAAATTGGTTGATAAAAACAAACAAATTTATAATGAATATGTAACAGATAATCAGTCAGGCAGATTGTATTTGTTTGCAGAAGATGACTATTATTATCCACTAAAACCAGGCGAAGAACAAAAAATAAAATTAAAATACGCAGTGGCATTGGACAACGCGAAACAAGGGGCTGTTGTTGGCAAAATAGATATTTTTTTGGATAATCAGTTGCTAAATTCAGTAAAATTATATACAATGAATAAGATTGACAAGTTTTTGGATAACAAAACACTTCAAATCAAAGAAATTTTATGGGAAGAAAAGGTTACAAATGAGAATAAATAAATATATTGCACAATCTGGCATAACAAGCAGACGTAAGGCAGAAGAATTAATAACAGCTGGCAAAGTTAAAATAAATGGCAAAGTGGTAACAGCGCTTGCAACAGACGTCAAATCAACCGACCAAGTCACAGTGGAAGGCAAATCAATTCATACCGCAGAAACATTTGTGTACTATAAATTGCACAAACCAAAAGGTTATGTTTGCACAGTAGATGATGAAAAGGGCAGAAAAACAGTCATGGAACTTATGCGTGGTGTTCACACACGTGTGTTCCCAGTTGGCAGATTAGATTACGACACTGAAGGTCTGTTGCTT
Source organism: Candidatus Onthoplasma sp. (assembly GCA_050874685.1). Lineage (GTDB taxonomy): Bacteria > Bacillota > Clostridia > Christensenellales > UBA1242 > Onthoplasma. The sequence goes on from JBNMLD010000031.1 coordinate 5,577, forward strand.
TTGACAAATGACGGTGATTTATCAAACATTTTAACTCGCCCAAGCAGTGAGGTTGAGAAGGTATATTATGCAACAATTGAAGGCAGTATTTCAAAAGATGAAATAAAAACATTGTCTTCAGGTGTTGAGATAGATGGCTACAAAACAAAACCATGCAGTGTTGTTTTGCTTGAACAAGATGCAAATCAAACAAAACTTGCTGTAACTATCACAGAAGGCAAAAATCGTCAAATTCGCAAAATGTTTGAAGCAGTTGGTAAGAATGTGAAATTCTTAAAACGTGTTCAAATTGGAGAAATTAGGTTGGGCGGACTTTCTCGTGGTGAATATAAGCCATTAAATCCAAAAGAAACAAGATATTTGTTAAGTTTGAAAAAGTAGTGTCAAAACTGCTTTTTTCTTTGCAAATAATTGCTTTGTGTGATAGAATAGCGCAGATGGAAACAAATTTTGATTTGATTGTAATTGGTGGTGGGGCATCAGGCATGATGTCTGCGATTTTTGCATCAAGGAATGGAAACAAAACACTTATCCTTGACCACAATGAAAAACTGGGCAAAAAATTGTATATAACTGGCAAAGGTAAATGCAATTTAACAAACAATAGTCCAGTTGAAACTCATCTTGAAAATATTATTCACAACAGCAAATTTATGTATTCAGCATTAAATGCGTTTACTCCGCAAGATGCCATGGCTTTTTTTGAAGATAATGGCTTAAAATTGCGCACCGAACGTGGCAAAAGGGTGTTTCCAGAATCTGATAAAGCAAGCGATGTTATAAAGACACTTGAAAAATGTTTGCATAAATATGATGTTAAAATTTCTTTAAACAATGAAATTGTGTCAGTTGAAAAGAAAGATAAACAATTCATTATAAAGTGTAACAATGGTATCACATACACAGCATATAGTTTAATTATGGCGACAGGTGGTTTGTCTTATGCTGGCACTGGCGCATCAAATTTTGGCTATAAAATTGCAAAACAATTTGGGCACAATATTATCAGTGCCAAAAGTGCTTTGTGCCCAATAGTTGTAAATGATGATGTGAGCGAACTGAACGGTTTAAGCCTAAAAAATGTCACACTTGAGGTTGAATTAAAAGGTAAAAAGTTTAAAGAATTTGGCGAAATGATGTTTACTTTTAATTCTATAACTGGGCCAATTGCATTAACTTTGTCCAGCAAAATTAATCAATATGACGTTCAAAACGCACATTTAACACTTGATTTAAAGCCAGCTTTAAGTGAAACTCAACTTGACCAAAAATTGCAACGTGAGATAGTGGGATACGCAAAAACAGACCTTAAAAATTACCTTTTTACAGTTTTGCCACACTCATTTGTTGAATTTTTTATAAATAAGCTGTCACTTCCAAACAAAAAAATGGCAGATTTAAGCAAGCAAGAAAGGGCTCAAATTATAAACGGACTTAAAAAATTTGACTTTTCTATCAAATCATTAGATAATATTAATGTAAGTATTGTTACAGCAGGCGGGGTTGATGTTAAACAAATCAATGCCAAAACATGTGAGAGCAAGTTGGTGCCAAATTTATATTTTGTTGGCGAGTTGCTTGACGTTGATGCTTTAACAGGTGGATTTAACTTGCAGATTGCTTGGTCAACAGGGTATGTTGCGGGCAATGCAGTTAAAAATTTAAAAGGATAACTATGTTGTTTTGGATTTTATTTATCATTGCATATTTGCCACTTTTAATTTTGTTTCCTGTCAAAAAAGTGGGCAAAAAGCATTTAAAACCACTTAAAGGCAAAAATTTTATCATTGCGTGCAATCACATGTCTAACAATGATGCTCCAATTTTGGATATAAGGTTTGCAAAAAAGCACTATTTTTTGGCTAAAAAGGAACTTTTTAAAGGCAAAGTCCAATCATCTTTTATGAAAAGCATGGGCGCTGTTAAAGTTGATAGGCAAAAGGTTGAACCAAGTTCAATCAAAGAAGTTTTGCGCCTTATAAACAAAAATAAACGTGTTTGCATTTTCCCACAGGGCACACGTGCAAAAACACCTTATGTTGAAGATGGTTCAGCAAAAGAAGGTGTTGCAATGTTTGCAATACGCACAAACACACCTGTTGTTCCAATGATGTATAGCAAAAAATTAAAGCCATTTTGTCCAACAAAATTGTTGATAGGCGAGCCTATTTATCCTGATTCAACAAAAAAGAATGACAAGGCATATATGGCGGAATTTGCTGATTTAATTGTTAGCAAAATGAATGAATTACTTGAAGGAGAAAAGAAATAGAATATGAAAATGAAAGACTTTAAAATAAGCATGACACAATATAATCGTGGCGATATCATCACAGGCACAATTGTTATGCTTGGCGAAAAGGAAGTTGTTGTTGCGTTGGGTGGACTTAAAGAAGGTGTATTCCCACGCAGTGAACTTGAACCATCATTCAAAATGGGTGATGCGGTTTTGGTTATGGTAACAGGCAAAATTGATGATAAAGGTTGCTTGGTGCTCAACCATGCAGGTGTAAATAAGGCAATTGAAGAGAAAGAAAAACTTAAATCATTAAAGGTTGGCAGTGAATTTAGTTTTGTGGCTTCAGCAATCAACACTGCTGGCATTTTGGGCGATTTTATGGGCTTTAGGGTGTTCTTGCCATTCAGCCAATGTGCGCCTCAAGATTTTATGAATAAAGACAGTCTGGTAAACCGAGAAATTACTGCGATTGTGATTGAACTTAACAATATAAAAAAATCAATTGTATGTAGCACAAAACTTTTGATGAACACTGAAATTCAACCAGTTGAAATAGGCGAAGTTGTTGCTGGCTCAATAATCAAGTTGGAAGATAAATATGCTGTTGTTTTGCTTGAAAATGGGGCAAAGGCAAAGTTATCAATTGGCGATGCAAGTTATGAACATATTGACAGTTTAAAGCAAATTCTTAATGAAAATGACAAATATGATTTCAAAGTGCTTGATGTTAATACAGACTATTCACGCATAAGTGTAGGTTTAAAACAACTTCAAACTGACCCACGTGACCAGGCTTTTAATGCTTTAAATTTAGGAGATGAAGTTGAAGGAACTGTTGTTAAAATTTTGCCAGTAGGTGCAGTTATCAAACTTGATAATGGATTTACAGCAATGGCAATCACAAAAGACAACAGCGATAGAGCAAATGTCGCCACTCACTATTTGTATAAACTTAATGCAAGAGTTAAAGGTTATATTTCATATTTGAATGCTGAAAGGCATAAAATAAACATCATAACAAATAGAAAAACTGATAGTGAAGAATTTTAGTTTATAAGCATTTTTAACGTGTAAATTAATGGCTAAAAATTCTAAAAAATAACAAAATATTACGAAAATTTGTCATAATTTAGCATTTTTTCGACATTTCTATTGCAAATATTTTAAGATAATAGTAAAATTGGCCTTAAATGAAGTTTAAGGCAATTTTTTATCCAATATTTTGCTTTGCAATCACAATTTCGCTTGCAATCTTTTTGGTTGTCAAAAATAATGTCAATAAAACACATAACGGCACATCTTCAACTGTTACAACACCTGTCAAAAGTGATGACAACACAGAAGATTCAAATCATGATGATGAAATTTCTATAATATCTGATGACCCAACCAGTGACGACCCTTCAGACAATCCAACTGACGATGATAACGACAATAAAGATGATAATCCCATCGCACCAACAAATGAGATTGAAATTGTTTTGGTTAATTTTAACTCAAATTGCATTACAACAAATGGCGAATTGCTGTGCTTAAATTATTTGGTTTTATGCAACAATCAACAATATGCTAATCAAGAGGTAAATGTTGTTATGCCTAAAAACACAATTGCAAAAGTTATTTCAAACAACGCACCAATGATTTATATTCAAAAAATCAATAAGGGTAAGGTTAATATCACAATTGAATTGGCTTCCAATCCAAGCATATTTAGAACTATTTCAATTGAGTTTTGTTAATTCATTGTTAATATAAAGATTGTTAAATAATATATAAACTTGCTTTCAATTATTTTATAAGCATTATAAAGTTTACATGGTCTTTATATCAATTAAGCAATTTCTTTGGTTCGTTTTTCTATCAATAAATATGGTTTGTTGTATTCACAATAAAAATGCCCAGTTTATTCACTAGGCATTTTTTGTAAAGTGGTATTCAGCCATTGCAACACTGATTGCAAGGTTAAACGAATCAACATCTTTTGATTGTTTAATTTTTATTTTTGTGCCCATGTCTGCAACATATTGAGGCAGACCAGTTGCTTCGTTGCCAAAAACAAGAGAGTAGAAGTGAGAATTGTCAACATCGGTTTGTTGCAAGTATTGCATACCATCAAGGCAGAATGTGTAGATTTTATTATTGTTAAATCTGTCTTTATATGCTTCAAAAGAATCAAACAATTGAATATTTAACTTGAAAATTGCTCCCATTGAGGCACGAATAACTTTAGGATTAAAAATATCAGCAGCAGGTGTTATGATTGCAATATTTTTGATGCCTAAACCTAATGATGTTCTGAAAATTGTGCCCATGTTGCCCATATCACTTGGATTGACAAGCACAAGATGATTTCCATTATCCAAATTTTGATTATATTTCTTAAATTCACACACAATATGGACATTTTCTTTGCCTGATAAAGACTCCACAAATTTTGTCCTTTCAAGCAAATTGATGTTATTCTTTTTGCAGAAATCAAAAAGGGCAACAACGTCATCTGTCATTTTAATATTTTTAGTGTAATAAACTCCAACAACTTGATTTGGCAAAGTATTGACAATTTCGTAACTTGCAAACATACCAATTGCAAAGCTGGTTTCACTTGTTTTATCGTATTTCATGGTTTTATTTTACAACAAATTTTAAACTTTTCCAACCTTTTTAACTAAACTAATGATTTTTGAAAAACACTTATTAATAAAATTTTTTGTTAATTGCAATAAAAAAGGGTAGTTAGACACTACCTTTTTTATGGAGCTGATGGCCAGACTTGAACTGGCGACCTATTGATTACGAATCAATTGCACTACCGACTGTGCTACATCAGCATAAAATCGAATATTAAGA
>JBNMLD010000032.1:0-10431 GCA_050874685.1 Candidatus Onthoplasma sp.
CAACAAAAAACTTGCAAACTTTGTTCGTGCAATAGAAAATGGAATTTTTAACGATACAACAAACGAAAGAATGAAAGAACTTGAAATGGCAAATAAAGATTTGCAAGAAAAAATAACAAGCCGAGAAATGCTTGTTATTAAACCACTTGATAAAAATGTTATTTACTCATTCTTGTGTTCTTTTAAAGACGTTGACCTAACTGACAAACTTGCTTGCCAGCGACTTGTTGATATGTTTATAAATAAAGTTATCCTTTACGACAACTATTGCGAGATATATTTCAACACAAATGGCGATAAGTCTAAACAACTTAAACTTAAAGAGCAACCTGATGTTGATAGTGAAATTTTGTTTGAAAGCAAGAAAAAAGAGCAATCTAAACTAAAAAGTTCGGATTGCTCCCTAATGGCGGAGAGTGAGGGATTTGAACCCTCGCGCGCCTTTCGACGCCTACATCCTTAGCAGGGACGCCTCTTCGACCTCTTGAGTAACTCTCCACGCAAATTTTAAATATTATATTGAGATGTTTAGCCTCAGGTTTATGGAATTAAGCACAAACCAATTGCAGGTAAAACATTGTTAGTATAACAAATTGAAAAAACATTGTCAACACAAAATTCAACTAATTTTTTGATTTTTATGATTTGAACATGTTTAATCATATAAAGCAAATGAGACAACTAAAAAGAAAGGCTAATTAATGCCTTTCTTTTTTTAGCCTGATGGCTTTTTGCCCGATGTGGGCAGATGTACTATTCACCTAAAGTGTAATAGCTACCTGAATGTTGAGTGGCAGGGAATCTTTTGCCTTTTTCAAGGTAAAGGCTACCACCGTTGTGACCTTCACTGTCATACGCTGTGTATGTTGCAGATTGTGGCACAGTTTCGCCAGGTTTCCATTGTTTTGATTTAGACATCTAGCACCTCCAAGTGTATTTTGTGAGGAAAGTGGAAATTTATACAGCATTACAAAAAATTAAACAGAAGCGGTTGAGATTGTGCAAAATTTTCATACCGACTGATTTGTAAAAAGCAAAAGATTGCCAAATGTCTTTTAATGTGATAAAATGGCAGATATGATAAAGATAGTAAATTTGCCTTCATTTGATGCGTCACTGGATAATGTGACTGATTTTTGCAGACAAAATATGGATAGTGGGGTGACAATTGTTGTTCCTGATAAGTTAAGCCTTTTTATGGAAAAACATTTGTTTGAAAGCCTAGAGATGAAAGCAAGTTTTAACTTAAAAGTTAGCACTTTAGATAGGCTTGTTAAAAAAGATTTTGCAATTGACAAATCTCAACAATTAAGCAAGTTGGGCTGTATTATACTGGTTCATAAAATACTTGTTGATAACTTTGACAAACTTAAATTGTTAAGGAATAAGGCATATTCATTTAGTTATGCAGAAGAAATTTTCAATACAATAGCACAATTAAAGGCATCAAAAATAACTGATGAAGAAATGGAAAAATTTAAATGTGCAAATTTGCAATTGCAAGACAAAATTAAAGATTTGGCGTTGATTTACCAGCAATATGAAACTTTAAAAGCTGGATTGCTTGATGTTACAGACCAATTTTTGGTTTGTTGCATGGGCTTGAAAGATAAATATAAAAATCAAAATTTTCTATTTGTAGGTTATGATGATTTTACAGCAATTGAATATACAGCAATTGAGTGCTTGGCTTATTTTAATAACGTAAGCATTGTAAATTATTATGCAAAATCAAGCAATCAACACATTTACAACAATGAAGTGGCAAGTCAATTAAAACAAATCGCTTATACCTGTAATTTGCCAATAGAAACAGAAAATCCAATTTTAAATCAAACAGGCTTGAAACCATTTTTACGTTCAAATATATATGGTTTAAAACAAAATGTATTTGAAGATGAAAACAATCAAATTAAAATCTTGTCTTGCAGGGATAGTCGTGAAGAAATAGAACAAATTGCAAGAGAAATCAGACAAAAAGTGCTTGCTGGTGCAAATTTTAAGCAATTTGGTGTAGCATGCTTTGCTTTTGAAAAGAATGCTGAAAAATTTGCGGAAATATTTTCAAAGTATGAAATCAATTTTTACCTTGATAATCCGTTAAATTTAAGCCAAAGTGTGCTTTTTAAGTTTGTTTGTGATATATTCCGCAATAATGTTGAAAATTATGAATTGTCGCACTTGATTGATATCATAAATTCTCCGTTTTTTTGCCTTGAAGAAACTGCAAAGCAAACTCTTATTTTAAAATTGATGCAGATTGATTTTAAGGGTAATTTAAGCAAAAAAATTGATTTGGGCGAATTGAATTCAGCACGTGATAATCTTATTGAATTTTTGGCTTATTTTGATTTTAAAGATGATAATATTACACAAATAAAGCAAAAATTTTCTTTGGCATTTGACAACTTAAAGTTTGCAGATATCTTAACAAATCTTGCTAGTGAAACATCATTGTTTAACAAGCAAATATTATTAACAAAATCAATAGAATCTGTTCAAAATGTGTTTGATGAAATAGAAAAATTTTATCCAACAGCAGGATTGAACGAACTCGCTGATGTGTTTATGCATGTTGGCGAAGTTACAAAAATCAGCAATTTGCCATTGACACTTGATGCTGTGAAAATTGTTGATGCAAACAATTTTTGTGAGATGTTTGATAGCCTTTATTTGTCAGGTTGTACAGTAGAAAATGCCCCTGCATTCAAAAACGATTGTGGCATAATAGTTGACAGTGAAATTGAACAACTTAACTTTTCACATAAACTTGCACCAACAATTGGACATATTAACAAACTTGCACGTTTGCGTGTTTTTAATGCCTGTCTTTTGTTTAACAACTCATTGACAATAACATATTCGCGCACACCAAGCGAACTTATCAAAGAATTTTGCACAAAGATAATTAAAACTTTCAATAATCAAAAGGTTTATTTAAAGCCGACATCAAATTTTGATGGACAATACGTGGCACTTTCAAATCAAGATTATATAGAAAAAAATCTTAAATACAACACAGACCTTTCAAGCCAATTTGTTGAAGCAAAAAGGATACAAGAACTTTCTAAAGAAAACGCATCAAAAATAACAATTGACACAATTTCTGCAAGCCGATTGGAAGATTATTTCAAGTGTCCACTTCATCATTTCTTAAACTATACTTTAAAAGTCCGTGAAAGACTGCAAAATGATATTATGCCTGTAGATACTGGTAACATTTTGCACCAAATTTTGTTTGAATATTACAGCAAAAATAAACAAGTGGGTGACTTATATCAATTTGCAAAAAATCAAATATTTGCAATCATTGAAAAGGACGATAGATTAAAAATTAATGCAAAAAGTCCGGTTTTAACCAACCTTATTGACGAAACTGTCAGGGTTTTGAATGGTGTTGATTATATAGACCAAAATTGCAATTTCAAACCTACAAAATTTGAGTTCGCATTTTATGATAAGTCAGCATTAAATCTTTGCAATGCCAAACTGGTTGGGAAAATTGACCGTGTGGACACTGACGGTCAAAATTTGAGGATTATTGATTACAAAACTGGCAGGGCGGAAGCAAGTTTAAAAGAATTGTATTATGGCAACAAGTTGCAACTGTTTTTGTATGCTTGTGCTATGGAAAATGTAAGCAAAAAATCAGTTGTAGGCGAGTTTTATTTGCCGCTTCATAACGCATATACAACCGACAAACACAACTATGCACTTAAAGGCTTTTTTGAAAATACAGAAACAAATGTTATCAATTTGGACAATCGTTTATCGCCTGGGGACAAAAGCGATATTGTCAATATTACAATGGCAAAAAACAATCTTGCACGCAGATTTGGGGATAAAGAGTTGCTTTCAACCGAAATGAAACTTTTAAAGGAATATTCAAAAAAGGTTTCAAGCCAAGCGATAGAAGAAATCAAGTCTGGTTATATTGAACCAACACCAACAGGTGTTAATAATCCTTGCGAAAGTTGCCCTTATAGTCAAATATGTTTAAAAGATTGTAGGGCTATAACTGAACGTAAACCTGCAAATATTAGCACACAAAGTTTTGAGGAGGTTGAACAATGAATTTTGAACAAATACAATTAGACATTATTAACAGTTCGGCCTCAAATCAACTTGTAAGTGCGGGTGCTGGCAGTGGCAAAACAACTGTTATGATTGAAAAGATTGCAAATTTAATAACAGAAAAAAACGTACCAGTTTCTTCACTTTTGGTTGTAACATTCACAGTGCTTGCTGCCACAGAGATGAAGCAAAGATTGGAAGCAAAGCTAAAACAAAAACTTGAAGACTGTGATGCTGACAAATCTTTGACACCACAACAAATAGAAGAAAAGAAGCATGATATTTTAAGCAAAATTGACCAAATTCAAACTGCGAGCATTGATACAATTGATGGTTTTAATTCAAAAACAATCAAAAAATATTTTTATGAATTGGAATTAAACCCAAATGTTGAAATTATTTCAGATACAACACGTGATTATTATATAAACCGAGCGATGAAAAAGGCCATTGAAACAATCAGCAATGATAAAAACAAAATAAATATTTTGTTGGACTTGTTTGGTGGAAATGCAAGGAATTTGAAAAATTTGGAACAGCAAATTGTTGACACATTCAATAATATCATCAACTTGGAAGATTATGTCGCTTTTGTTCAAAATGCAAAAAATGAGTATTTAACGAACGAAAAAAGTGAACAAATTGTTAACGAATTTATCATTAAAAGGGTGCTTGATTTGCAAAAAATACTTCGTGGGGCAGTTGGTGGTTATCCTGACGATGTTTTAACAAAAATTCATGCTAATATTGATGAGCTATCCAAAGTAAACATGGCATTAACCTTAAAATCAAACTTAATAGGTTTAAATCAAATAAACTTATCAACATTCACACCAAAACAAACAAAAGAATATCCAGATTTGACCGATGTAAATGCCGAGATAAAAGATTTTAAAGAGTTTGTTAAAAAACTTTCAGATGCAAGCATTGATGAAAATTATGATTTGCACAATGAACAAATATCAACATATTTTGGATATGTATGTGATTTGTTGGAATTGTTTATGCAAAACTATCAAGCCATTAAAACAAAAAACAATTTGATGGATTTTAATGATTTGTCCCGCAAAATGTTGGAACTTTTATCAAACGAACGTGTAAGGCAAGAGTTGCAACAAAAATATGACTATATCTTTATTGACGAATATCAAGATGTCAACCCTTTGCAAGATAAAATCATGTCGCTTATTGCAGGCAAACAAACACAAGTCTTTACAGTTGGCGACGTAAAACAATCAATTTATGGATTTAGAGGCTCAAGCCCAGAATGGTTTTTGGAAAAATATAACAAATTTAAACAAAATCAAAATCTTGGCACGGCATTTGATATGAATATAAACTATCGAAGCAATCCTATTATTTTGCAATTCATCAATGAAATCTTTGTGTCGCTTATGACAACTTACACAGCTGACATAGATTATAAAGGCAGTGCGCAAATTTTGCCAAGAAGGCAAGATATAATTGACGAAAAGCCTGAAATCTTGCTTGTAAACACTGACAATGAAAAATCTGTTGCAAATGGTGTGTATAGTGTAAAAAACGACATTCAAACAAGCCAAGCGAACTCAAAAACCTATGAGGCTGCTTTGGTTGTAAAAACAATAACCGAACTGATAAACACACCTTTTTATGATGCAAACACAAAGCAAACTCGCCATTTAACATATAAAGACTTTGCAATTTTGACACGTTCAACAAATGATGAAAATTCTCAAATATTGCTTGAAATGTTAAGGCAATGTGACATTCCTGTTAATTTAAACAACAAACTTGAATCAAGCACAAGCGAAGGTGTTAAATTGCTTTTGTCAATTTTAAAATGTGTAAATTTAACAGCAGATGATGTGGACTATTTAACCGCATTTTTGGCTTTAACAGATTTGCAACTAGATGATATTATGACAATGCGAGACACTGAAAAATCTTTAATTGATGATTTGAAAAACAATGTGTCAAATCAGCAAGTTGCTTTGGGCTTTGACAAAATTAATAAAATAAGGTTGCAATCTTATGCCAGCGATAACACACAGTTAATTAACTATATTTTAAACCAAATGCAGGTTAAAAATTATCTATTAGCCACAAAGTTTGGTGGTAAAGAAATAAAACTTGTTCAACAATTTATAGATTCTCTTGGAATTGAAAACAATTTGAGCCTTACAGAATTTATCACGGTTATTGAAACAAACATCAGCCGTGGCAATGATTATTTGGACATGGATAAAGAGGACAGTGTAACCTTTGAAACAATCCACAAAAGCAAGGGGCTTGAATATCCTGTAGTGATTTTGTTTAATTCCAGCAAAACATTCTCATATTTGCGTGACCATGATGATATTTCATTCAATGCAGATTTGGGGTTGGGTGTAAACTTTTATGACACGGTCAGCCGCCAAAAAGGGTATAGTTTGCCTAAATACGCAATAAAAATAATGAACAACTCAAAAGGTTATAAAGAGGAAATGCGCTTGCTGTATGTTGCGTTGACAAGAGCAAAAAACAAACTTTTTATTACTGGGCAATATTCAAGAAAGGCATTGGCAGATAAAATTAAAAAAACAAGTTATACAAACATGATTTTGTCTTGTTATCAATCGGCAATATTGGCAGGAAGAACCGATTTTAATTTGTGTGAATTTAAATTTTTTGACGATGTTGAGCACAACACTGTATCGTTTGATGAAAAACCGCCAGTTGTGCAGTTGTTAGGTGGCGACTTTGTTTATCCAAATCAGCAAAAATTTGGCATAACAATCAAAAATTCTGTAACGGGGTTGAATACACAACACACAGAGCAACAACACTTTGATACAAAAGCATACTTAACTCCGCAAGTTCAGTACGAGACAAATCAGGATAAGGCATTAATCGGCACACATTATCACAAAGCACTTGAATTGCTAGATTTGTCAAAGCCATACATAAAAAATTCAAATTTTGAAGATGTTGATTATTCAAAAATCAAAATGGCTTATGATAAGCTTTCTCCACTTGTGAAAAATGCACAATCAATAAAAAAAGAAGCGGATTTCATGATGTATTTGCCTTACAATCAAATTGTTAAAAATAGCGATGTAAACGACAATGTTTTGGTGCAAGGTGTTCTTGATATGTTAATTGAATATGAAGACCATTTTGACATTGTTGATTATAAATTTTCAAACCTTAAAGCATCAGTTTTAAAACAAAAGTATGCTGAACAATTGAATTTGTATAAATTGGCAGTTGAATTTTCATTTAATAAGCCAGTTGAACATTTGTTCATATATTCAATTAATACTGGTGAATTAATATAATTGAGTGATTTACACAAAATTTATTTTATCAGCAATTGTAAAAATATTTTATCGTTAGTCTCAACAAAAGGGCAACAGAAATGTTGCTTTTTTTTGTTTTAAAAAATCAAAATTGCAATGTGTAATAAACTAAATTTAGCGCAAACTAAAGTATATGGCTTATTTTAATTATCACGCAAAAGCAAAAAATTTAATCAAATCTAACCATCTCATGGCTGTAACAATTTTTGATAACTATCATCATATTTATCCTGCTCTCGTTTTGTATTTTGACAATTGCAAACCTTTGCCGATTAGGGAATATATGTGGGAGGACTATATTCCACTTATCAATCAAGCAAAAGTTAAAATTGAAGATAAGCGAACAAAAGGGTAGTCAAATATTAAAATAAATTTTTTGATGTGAGATGCAAATTAACAGCAGAAAAAATCAGCCAATGTATAAACAAAAAAGCACTGCTTAAACTAGCAGCGCTTTTTTATAAATCATTAAATTTTGTTATGCGTTTTCAATTTCGATTTCGCCTGTTTTTTCAAACTTATCAATAACTTTTTTATAGTCAAGGTCAAGTTTAATAAACTTGTAAACAAAATAACCTAACACACCGGCAACAACAACAGCCATAATAGCGATGTGCCAGCCTTCAACAAATTCATTCAAAACGATGAAAGCAGAAGGTGCACCAAACTTGATTTCTTTTACACTTGTAAGGTTTTCGCATTGTTCTTTTGTTTTAAGGTTTGTATCAGTGATGGCATTTGCAGTAAGTTTTGAACCGTCACTGTTTGGGTTGTAGTATAAAACAAAATATTGGTCTTCTTTAACTTCAATGCAGTATGCGGTTGTTTCAGTTGATGTTGAAATTGACCCCTTGCCGTATTTCATGTATGATTTAACACCAATAGAATAAATCATGCCACACATAAGCACAATTGCAACAAAGCATGCCAAAACAGCAATTGCCATTTTTAAGCTTGCTTCAATAAATTCACGCTTTCTCATTTTTTTAATAAAATCCATAAATGCTCCCAAAGGAAACATGCCATAAAATAAATTATCAGCATAAAATCCTAAAATAACTAAAATTAGGATAAAAAATTTTAACAGATTTGTCAAAACATTTTCGACACTTTTTGTCAATTTTTTGTTTGCATGGCAAAATTTTGTTGTGTAAATGCCAAATTGACCAGTTATGTAGATTTTGAAGTCAAAAATAAACTTTCAAATTAAGTTTGTTTCTTTACAAATTTATTGCTTTGTGTTATTATACTTTCATGATTGATTATTCAAAGGACTTGGTCTTTCAAAAAAATGCTTTAACTTTGGCTTATCTTGGCGATGCGGTTTTTACATTAATGGTGCGCAATCATCTGGTTAGCAGAACAGAGTATAAAGCAAATATGCTAAACAAAATTGCAAATCAAATTGTTTGTGCAAAAAATCAAGCACAAATCATGGAACAACTTAGGGCAGAACTTGATGAAGAAGAGACGGATTTGGTTATGCGTGCCAGAAATGTCCACCCAAACAATAAGGCAAAAAATTCCAGTTTGCAAGAATATAGTTTGGCAACACAATTTGAAGCACTTGTTGGCTTTTGGTATTTGAAAAAAGAAGATGAAAAATTACAAAATATGTTTAAAAGGTATGTGGTTGAAAAATTATGATAGTTGAAGGTATAAATGTGGTTAGGGAACTTATAAGTTCACGTTCCCGTATAGATAAAATCTTGGCAGAAAAATGCAACAATTTTGAAGTGAACACAATTGTTGATTCTGCCCGCAAATTAAATATTCCAGTTGAGATTGTTGACAAAGAGTTGCTTGAAAAAATCAACAAAGGCAAAACCCAAGGTGTTATTGCTTATGTTCCAAATTTTCACTATGCTGATGTTGATGAGATTTTGGAAGTTTCAAAAGAAAAAGGCAAAGCGCCATTTATTGTTATTTTAGATAGTATTGTTGACCCACATAATGTTGGGGCAATCATTCGTACTTGTGAGTGTGCTGGCGTTGATGGTGTGATTATTCCTGAAAATCGTGCCTGCTTGGTTAATGAAACAGTTTACAAAACAAGTGTGGGTGCAGTAAGCCATATCAAAGTGGCACTTGTAAAAAATTTAACTCGCACAATAGAATATCTTAAAGAGCAAGGTATTTGGACTTATGCACTTGAAGCAGGCAATAAACGTATTTACGATGCTGATTTCAGTTATCCAACAGCGCTCATTATTGGCAGTGAAGGCAAAGGTGTTTCCCGCTTGGTTAAAGAAACTGCTGACGAAGTGCTTTCACTTGATATGTATGGATTGGTAAACAGTTTGAACGCATCATGTGCGGGGGCTATTGCAATTTATGAAGTTGTAAGGCAAAGACGTCAATAACAAAGGAGAACAGGTTGGACATTAACGAACTTATTTTAAAGGCGCAACAAGGCGATGAAAATGCAATGGAACAGATTGTCCAACTTTTTCGTCCAAAAGTAAGTGCTATTTCACGTGAATATTTTTTGGTTGGCGCTGGGCTTGATGATATTATTCAAGAAGGTATGATTGGCTTGTTTAAGGCAGTCTATGTTTATAACCCTGAAAAAAATCACAATTTTGGTTCGTTTGCTTCACTTTGCATTGAAAGGCAAATTCAAACAGCAATTAAAAATGCAAACAGAAAAAAGAATAGTCCGCTCAACAGTTATGTCCCAATCAGCCAGTTTGATGACCGCAACGATGATGAAGAAAAATTGAAATTAGTGCTTGTTGATGATGATAGTGATATCGAACAAAACTATATAGACCGCGAACTTAATGTTGTGGTTATGAGCAAAATCAAAACATTGTTGACAAACGAACAATTTAAACTTTTGAAAATGTTTTTAAACGGCAAAAGTTATGTTGAAATGGCGCAAACATTAAATATCACAACAAAACAAGTTGACAACAATTTGCAAGCAATAAAACGTATATTGAGGTCATTAAAAGGAGAAATACAATGAGTTTGGCACTTTATCGTGAATTTAGACCCAAAAATTTTGATGATGTTATTGGTCAAGATTACATCA
>JBNMLD010000033.1:0-10408 GCA_050874685.1 Candidatus Onthoplasma sp.
ACTGGATATATAAAAATTTAAAGAAGAGATTATTTAATGTCAGCATCAATAGTGATGGTATTATTGAAAACTGCATAGAAATGCAATCTCAAATAAAAGTTGATGATTGGCATTTGATAAAAGATAAAAACGATATCAAAAACCTAGATGAGGCTTCACTGAACTTTCATGATGCGTATGTTGAAAATATTTCAACAGATGATGATAAAACAATAATAAATTTTAGCGCATGGGATTGTGGCATTGTTTTGGAATTAACTGGCAAAGTTGAAACAAATCTAAATATTGATTATGGCAGAGGCAATGCGGTTGGCGGGTATTGTGACGTCATAACTGAATCAAATATGTTTTTTGAAAATGGCTTTGTTTATTGGGTGAATTCAGCAAATGTTAAAACCAGCAAAGAAATATTTGCAGATAATTTCAATAGGTATTTTAAGGCACAAAATATTAGGTGGAGAATTATCATTTAATTATTGAGCAAATTAATGTAAAAACAAGATTTGGCAAGTAAACTCAACAAAAATGCTTATTGACAAATGTAATAAGTGTGGTATAATTATTCAAATGGAAGGAGAAATTTATGCAAATTGCTTATGAAGATTATGTTTGTTTGCGGTTTATAGAAGAAATTAATGACCAAGAGAATGTTTACAAAAGGCGTCCAGATCTGGTAACAAAAGCCCGCATTTTGCAAGAAATTGAAAAGGCGGGAAAGCTTGTTGACGCACAATTAAAACTTTCTGACAACGAGCTTGAAAGGCAATCTTTGATTGATGATTATCAGGAATTTGAAGCTAAACAATGGATAGAATATTACAATGATTTAACTTCTTGTTTTCAAAAAATATATGCAATTTTTGAAAACCAAACAAGCATTGGAAAGAAAATCAATTTTGAAGAATATCCAATCATAAAAACATTTAATGATGTGGTTAATGTAACAAAACATCATTATGGTCGCTCATTAAAGGCACTTCAAGATGCTGATTCAAAATTCCTTCATGCAGAAGGGATATATCCACCAGCCACACAGTATTTATATTCTGGCATTTTGATGAACCTTGATATGCAAGACTTGTTTGATTTTTGTGAAGAAGTCAAAAAGGCATGGTATGATGTCATCAAAGACCAAAAAGAAAAAAGGCTTGAAAAAGGCATGGAATTTTAGTGGAAATAAAGTTTAATTATTACAATCAAAATTTGGTTCAACTTTTGTTGAGCCATTTTTTATAAAAATTTGACAATCAAAAACTTAAAATTGTTTTGCCAAAGAAATTTAAAAAGTATATTATAAATAGTATAACAAACAATTGAACTATTCCATTTTTGGACATAATAGGTTAGGGGGATAATATGAAACATATAGCAGTTATAACAGGTGCATCTTCAGGTATGGGCAGAGAATTTGTTCGTCAACTTGATGGTCAGTTTGAAGAAATCTGGGGCATCGCACTTGAAAAAGATGGCTTGGAACAAGTAAAAAAGGAAATCAAAACACCTTTTAAAGCACTTGATTTTGATTTGACAAAGGAAGAGAGCTTTGAAAAATATACTGAATTATTAAAAACTGAAGATGTGGTTGTTGATTGGCTTGTAAATGCTTCAGGTTTTGGCAAATTTGGCAGGTTTGATGAAATTGATGTTAATGCGTCTGCTAACATGGTTGATTTAAACTGCAAAGCCTTGCTTAAGATGACAGAATTAACCTTGCCATATATGCAAAAAGGTGGTAAAATTGCAAACATTGCTTCTGTTGCAGGTTTTCAACCAATTCCATACATTGCAACTTATGGCGCAACAAAAGCATTTGTAATCAGTTATTCAAGGGCATTAAATCAAGAACTTAAACCATTTGGCATTTCAATCACAACAGTTTGTCCATTCTGGACAAAAACAGCATTCTTTGACCGTGCATTAAAAACAAAAGCAAAGAATGAAGTTGTAACAAAATATGCGGTTATGTATCAGCCTGAAAAGGTTATTGCAAAAGCAATTAAAGACACAAAAAAAGGCAAAGAAATGTCAATATATGGTTTTGTTGCACGCAGTCAAGTTCGCTTGGTTAATATGTTGCCTAAAAAGGCAGTTATGAATATTTGGATAAAACAACAAAAACTTAACAAAAAATATGGCACAAAAACATCAAAATAATCTTGCGTAAATTTGACGTTAAAAGGTGTTAATATTAAAATATGTAAAAACATTATTTTCAATTAAACAAAAAAAACGGACATCTGTCCGTTTTTTATTGTGAACACAACAAACCATATTTATGAGATTAGCGAAATAAATTGGTTTATTATGTATAACGATATATTCTCTACTAGATAATAAACGTATTAATAAGCAAAAGCAAAGCACCTATTTTGTTTACATTTCACTGTTTTCTTTATCAACTGGTTCGTTTTCAGTTGAATTGACAGTTGCTTGAACTTGCTTTGTTTCTTCATGAAGGTTTTCAATGCTTGTTGTGTCAGTGTGTGGAATAACTTTCCAGCCAACATTCTTTTGGAAAAGTGCAACAACATCCATAGGATATTGAATCAACAAGAACAAAGGCCATACCAAACACAAAGCCAATTTTCTGCCAAATGACAAATCTTTGATACGTTTCCTTTCAGCAATAAACACCACAACCGCTTGCAAGAAACAAGTTATGTAGAATGTCAACATCATAAAGCCAAACATTTTTAACCATTGAAGCAGAGCAAAACCTAAACTTACGCCAGCAAGTGGGGCAAACAAATAACAAATCAATTGAGCCAAGCCAACACCCAAAGTAATCAAACATATAGGCATACAGTTGATGAAGATATCATAAAGAGACATTTTGTTGCGGTGACTGTATTTTGGAGACCAAAATGATTTAACCAAATCTTTAAACCTTGTCACACAAACAAGCAAGTGACCACGTGACCATCTAACCCTTTGACGCCACATAACTTTGAAGGTTGTTGGTTGTTCGTCATAGAACACTGCGTCATCGCAAAACTCAATTTTTGTGTTGTTGATGATTTGGTCAGCAGTAAATTCCCAGTCTTCTGTGAGTGTAACATAAGGCCAACCGTCTTTAACAACTTTTGAATTGAACAAAAAGCCTGTGCCTGAAACCCTGGTTGAACAACCCATTTTTGTTCTGCCACGCATTTCAAGACGGCAACCTGCCATAAAGTAAACACCATAGAGGCCAGAAATCAAATTGCTTTTGAAGTTCTTTGAATTTCTAAATGAAGTTATAACACTTTCGCCTTTTGTTGCCACAAATGCGTCATTCATTTTGTCAACAAAATCAGGGCTTAAAATGTTGTCCGCATCAAGTTCAAAAAAGCCGTCAAAACTTGTGATGCCATAATCTTTGTCGATTTGGTCAAACAAATATTTTAAAGCATAACCCTTTGTGCGTTCGTTTGGATTGCTGTACTCATAGCAAACTGCGCCACATTTCCTTGCAATTTCAGCAGTGTTGTCTGTGCAGTTGTGAGCAACAACAAATATTGTTAATTTGTCTTGTGGATAATTGTTTTTCTTTATGCTTTCAATCAAATTGCCAATAACATTGGCTTCATTTCTGGCTGAAATAACAAAACCATACTTCTTTTTAATATCTGTTTTTGGAAATTTTTTCTTTGAAAATAATCCCACAATGAAGAATACAACAAAGTAAAACATTAGAAATCCCAATACACCAGATATAATAGAAAATATAAGGTTGACTGTTTGTAAATAATTCATAATAGACCTCTGTTTCTGTAAGTGCTCTTATATTAGCATAAAATGTAAAAAAAGCAAATAGTTTTTGGAAAATTTGTTTTCAACAATTTTTGTCATGGTTTCAAATTATTGTTTTCAACATAAATTTCAAAATCTTTTGCTTGTGTTTATAAATATGTGTAATTGTGGCAAAGATGTGGAAAATTATTTGCTCTGCAAAAATCTGTCAATTTCTTTGGCAATCATTTCAGCGCCGTTGTTGTATTTTGTTGTTACAACATTGTTTAAATAAGTTTGAAGTTCTTTTGATTTAATCATATTGTCAATAAGGGCAAAAATTTTGTTTGGATTTTCACATTTTATTCCATAGCCATTTTCAGTTATGTATTTATAGTTTTGCGCTTCTTGCCCAGGGATATGTCCGGTTACAACAACCGCAGTGCCACTTCTTGTGCCTTCCAAAAGCATATTTGGACCAGCCTTTGTCAGCAATATGTGGGCATTGCTTAAAAGTTCGTTCATGTTTGTGACAAACCCCAGCACTTCAACATTGCCTAAATTGCCTTTTGCTTGTTCATTTGTTAAGGCATTCAAAAGGGTGGTGTCTCTGCCACAAACAAATGTTATTTTAACATTTTCAAGTTTGTCCAACTCCTTAACAAATTTTAGGTTCTTTTTCAAATTGATTGAAGGATTAACCATTAAGATGTTTACTGTGTCATTTTGTTGTTTTGGTGTTTTCAAAACATGAATATCTTCACGGATAGGGAAACCTGTCACAAGCAATTGCTCTGGTTTAAAACCAAGTTTAATGTATTGGTCGTACACTTTTTCTGTTGGCAAAAAACTCATATCAGCACGTTTATCTCGCCAAACATGAGGTGGATTTACAAGGTCAATAACAGCAATCATAAAAGGTATATTCAGATTGTTCTTTTTCAACAACTTTGAAATTGCTTTTGTAAACATACAATGGTCAGTGATTATCAAATCTGGTTGATATTCTTTGATTTGCCTCAACATCTCTTTTTTGCAGTGGTTATAAATAAATTGGTGCATTGTGTTTGTGAAGTGTTGAGAAAACGATTGACTTATCTTCCAAATAAATGGGTGGTGTGTTGTAAGCGGAATATAGCAATTCTCCATTTTTTCGCCCATTTTTCCCATTGTTTTAAAGCAGTTTAATTGCTTGGTTTGATAGCCCATTTCTTTCAACTTTAAATCAATCGCATTAGCACTTGATTTGTGACCTGTGCCAGTACGTTCTGACATCAATATTAATATTTTTTTCATATTTTATCCTTTGATTTATTGAACAAGTCAATAAGTTTTATTTTTGCTTATTACCTTTTAAAAATCTTTTTTTGTTCTCATGGTATTTTGTGTCAACAAGTTTGCCATTTTGGTATGTTTCAATCATGGAATATCCTTCATGCAATACCGGGCTACTTTCAGCAACACGTTTAAGATATAGGTTGACAGTTTGCTCTTTTTGCAAGATAACATGCGATGCCAAATTGGTTGTTTCACGTTTAATCAATTGTTTAAGCAAAATATCTTTATCAACAAGCAAAAATTTGCAAATGATACAAGCATTATGTCTTTTTGCTATGGTCAAAAATCTGCGTCTGCGCTTGGTTGGCATGTTAGTGTAGTCAATCACACAATCAATATCATTTTTTAAACATGATGACAATTCTTCACAAATTTTGTTTAAGATTTCGTTTCTTATGTTGTGGTCGTAGGGTTTTGTTGATATCCTTTTTACTGGCAGGGTTTTGTAAATTTCATCGGCAGAAATTATTTGGACATTTTGTTCACTATGTAGTTTTTCTGCCATTGTTGATTTGCCTGCACCAACAGAACCTATAAGTATATAAACTTTGCTCATGGTTTTATTATGCTTGAAAATTGCTTAAATGTCAAACATAACAAAAATTTTTGAAAATATTACAAAATAATATTCAATAAACAATATAAGTGTTTGATTTATAATGTTTGAAATTGAATGAGTATTTAATCATTTAAATTTTGACTTGTCATTATTAATAATTATGATAGGCAATAAAAAAAGCACTGCAAATGCAGTGCAATTTGGTAGTCCCAAGGGGACTCGAACCCCTGATACCGCCGTGAAAGGGCGGTGTCTTAACCGCTTGACCATGGGACCATAAATGGTTTGTTTTCTAAATAAGAAAAGCGACACAAACAATAATTTGCAAAGTGCAACTATGTTTTGTGTGGTGGCGGTGGGTAGACTTGAACTACCGATCTATCGGGTATGAACCGATTGCTTTAACCGCTGAGCCACACCGCCGTTACTATGCAATTATATCTAAATAGAAATTTGTTGTCAAGACATTTTTAAAATATTTTGTAAAATTTTAAGTTTAACAATCAACTGCTTGCAAAAATTGAACAAAAATGTTAGCATGACATCAATCACATTAGTATGCGGGTGTAGTACATCGGTAGTACGTGGGCTTCCCAAGCCTATGAGGTGGGTTCGACTCCCATCACCCGCTCCAAATTTAGATGAAATTAAATGGAGGCGAACAATTAAAGGGTGAGTGCGTAAAGCAAACAACAACGGCTTGTTATTTGTAGCACGAATTAGCGTAGGCGACAGCCTAGCGTGCAGTGGTGCGATAGCAACACCTCCCATCACTCGCTCCACAAAAAACCAGTATGTTTTGATACTGGCTTTTTTATTATAATTATCAACAAACAATGCTTGTAAGTGAAGTGGAGATAAATTTGTATTCTGTCAACAGGATATTGCGGTAATAAATTGTATATTTTTATTTATTTGATTTGTCTTCTATTTTGCACTTATTTGCAACCGCTAAAATTTCATTAGATAATGCTGTTAAATCTTCATCAAGGAAACCGATAACAACCTTATCTTTATGTTTAGGCGCTAAATAAATTGCAATTGAATGTGCGGGTTTTTTATTTAACTTGTCAGCCCAATTGCGGAAAGGTGCAACATCATAAATGTTTTTATTTTCAATTACAGTATCAAGCATCATTGACCTTATTACAATGCAGTTGGAATAAATTGTGTATATTGACTGATTGTTTACACGCACGCATAGATGAACACATCTCCAAATGCAAAAGCCGAGCAAAGATAAATCAATCAACCAAACCCACCAAACACGTATTTGAGTCATCAAAAATATAACCATACCCAGCAAAAGAGTGCAAGCAATGGCAAGCACAGTCAAGTATGTGGCAAAATACTGTTTCTTTTTTATTTGAATGTTCCTGATTTTGTCTGTTGGAACAATTTTTTGCGGTTTTTGCTTTTGTTTTTTCTTTTTTTCTTGCTTTTCAACTTTTTTGTCTTGTTTTTGCAAGTTTTTGTTTTGCACAATTTCAGTTGTTTTTACAATCAAATTTTTTGTTTCAGTTTCAACAACTTTGTCACTAATAGCTTGATTGTTTTGTTGATTATCTTTCATCTTATCACCTAAACATTAAATTTAAACACAATTATATCGCCATCTTGCACAACATAGTCTTTGCCGGCACTGATTATTTTGCCTCTTTCACGGCATAAGTTGTAGTCACCAAGGCTAATTAAATCATCAAATTTAACAACATCTGCACGGATAAAGCCACGTTCAAAGTCGGTGTGAATTTTACCAGCCGCCTGTGGGGCAAGAGTGCCACGATGAATTGTCCAAGCACGCACTTCTTTTTCGCCTGCGGTGATAAAACTTATAAGACCAAGCAAATGATAACTTGCAACAATCAATTTTTCCAAGCCCGAAGAAGTGATGCCTAATTCTTGCTTAAACATTTCACGGTCTTCCGCTGTCATATTTATAAGTTCCTCTTCGGTCCTTGCACAAAGTGAAATAACTTCTGCTTGTTCGGCTTGGGCAATTTGTTTGATTTTTTCAATATTGTCTCGTTGGAAATCGTCCAATTCGTCACTTGTGTTGGCAACATAAATGATTGGCTTTGAAGTAATCAAAAAGAATCCGTCAACAATTTTTTGTTCTTCTGCATTTAATTTAAGCATACGGGCTGGTTTTTGGTATTTCAAAAGTTCCAATATCTCGTTAAGCAATTCATATTCTTTAACAGTTTGCGGATCGGCTTGTCCGCCATGAACTATTTTTTTGATTCTGTCAATGCGTTTTGTTACAGCATCAATATCGCTTAAAATCAATTCCAAATTTATTGTATCAATATCACGCACTGGGTCAATGCTTCCGTCAACGTGGATTATTTTATCGTTTTTAAACACACGTACAACATGCACAATTGCATCAACTTCACGAATGTGACTTAAAAATTTATTGCCAAGTCCAGCACCTTCGCTTGCGCCTTTAACAAGTCCAGCAATATCCACAAATTCAATTTGTGCTGGAATGATTTTGTTTGTATGGTACATTTCTGCCAATCTGTTCAATCTTTCATCTGCAACGTCAACAACACCAACATTTGGCTCGATTGTGCAAAATGGATAGTTTGCGCTTTCAGCCCCTGCTTTTGTTATTGCGTTAAACAATGTGCTTTTGCCAACGTTTGGCAATCCAACAACACCTAATTTCAATTTTAGTTACCTCTTTTCTGTGTATATTTTTGTTTACCAATAATACAATATTTTAAAGGAAATTTCAAGTGAAAAATATCTTAAAGTACATTTTAATAGGTATTGTGCAGGGTTTGACTGAATTTTTGCCAGTTTCAAGCAGTGGCCATGTTGTTTTGTTTGGCTCGCTTTTTGATTTGGACAACCTTTTATTGTTGAGTGTGATAGCCCATATTGGAACATTGTTCGCTGTGATTTTTTGCTATCGTAAGCGTATTTGGGAACTGGTCAAAAAGCCATTTAATCAAACAAACATTTGCCTTATTATTGCCACTTTACCAACAGTTGCAATGGTGTTGATTTTTCACAATTTTTTAGAAGATAATTTTTCATCTCATGTCTTGGTATGGGGCTTTTTGGCATCTGCTTTATTGTTAGCAATTGCCGATTTTAAATCTGCAGGTGCAAAGCCAATCAACAAACGTAATGCGTTATATATGGGGCTGGCTCAAGGTTTGGCATTGCTTCCGGGGGTGTCACGAAGTGGGTCAACATTGGTCTGTGGTTTGTTGGTTGGGGTTGAAAAAGAACAAGCTCTTGACTTTTCGTTTTTAATGAGCATTCCTGTCATCTTGGCAAGTGCAGTTTATGAAAGCATAAAACTATTTACTAGTCAAATAACAGTGAATTGGCTTGGAATAGTTATTGTGATGATAACTTCGTTTATATTTGGAATTTTATCAATCAAAATAATGTTAAAACTGGTTAAAAAGAACAAATTGATTTATTTCAGTTTCTATTTGATATTGTTAAGCCTGTTGATTTTGCTGTTTAGATAAGATTAAAATTTGTATGTTGAATTAGTTGCAAATATATTCAATTTAAAAGTTTTATTCGACAATATTCGACAAAATACGATATTTCTTCGTAAACAATTGAACACTTTTTTTATTGACCTAAAATGAAAGTATGAAAATGGGTAAAGTGATAAGAGATTTAAGAAAGGAAAGACGTATAACTCAAGAAGAACTTGCAAAAGCGATAAACACAACTCAAGACACAATTTCGCTATGGGAACTGAACAAAAGTTGCCCAGATGCTTTTTATATTGTCAAACTTGCCAAATTTTTTAGTGTGAGTGCAGATTATTTGCTTGGATTGCAAGATGTAATGTAGTAACGTTGTCAGCATCAAAAAACAAGTGGTGTTGACATTTTTTTTGATTTGTGATAATATATAACTATATCGAAGGCGCAGTATCCTAGTCAACTAGGCTGGACGAGAATGCTGAAACAAGCATTGTTGGCACAACGATGAAGTTTCTGGTGCTGGCTTTGATTGCCCAAATTGGGGCTGGTGCTGGGAGTTAAGGTTCTTGGGTGGTATGTAACGGCATATGTATTCAAACCCAATTATCGCGGAGACCCAAGTGGGTAGAATGTGATGGTATGTATATCCTTTTTATCGCTTGGATTGGGAACCTGCATACGGCGAAAGTTGTGTGCAGTGTAGCCTGCTTTGAGTGCTCAAATCGGGATAGAGCGACAACTTATGTTAAGCGCAAAGTACACGTGTTAATGTAAGTTGCTTTTGAAATTTTGAGCGCAAAATAAAGATAAGTCCTGTTGATGTTGTTAAGGAAAACTTCTAGGCTGTTCGCAAGAAATGCTTTGGGGATTATAGTGTGGTCTCAGTGGCGATTCGGTGCAAGTTTTGCGTAAAAGGAAACTGCTTTGCTGGTAACGACAAAGTGCAAAATTGGGAAATCCAACCGAACCTCATGCCGCAAGGTTTACTCAAAGTACTGCCTTCGTTATTTTTAAAATTATGCCAAACAATTTGGCTTTTAAGCACGGGTTATGCCTGTGCTTTTTTATTAAAAAATTAAGAAAGAAAACAAGACGAAACAAGTGAACAGTTTGCAGTATTGAATGCGTTCAAGCATAAAGTTTGACAATTAATTCTTATTAAAAAAATAATACAAATAGCATTTAGTACAAATCAAAATATACTTCCAATATTGACGATTGATAATTTAATTAAATTCCCAAATTTGACAATTTTTTAATTTTGTGTTAAACTAAAAAACAATTTAGTATATTGCTAAATATAAAAATTAAAATTATGTTAAAATTATTTTAAAAA
>JBNMLD010000034.1:0-9929 GCA_050874685.1 Candidatus Onthoplasma sp.
CAATAAATATTATCTTGTGCAAGACGATAAGATTGTTAAAGGTCCAATTTACACAACTGAAATTGAAGCAAAATATAATTCCGTTCCAGTGTTGAGCAACAAATCTAAAAAAGGTTTATTTGCAGAGTGGAATGGTTTTTCAACATATAAAGATTTGGGCGCTTCTCACACTGTTATAAATTTCCCAATTGAAACATTGATTCACCCAAATGAAATTTTTGAAGACGGCGAAGAAATTGAATTGACATTGTCTGAAGCAGATAAGAAAAATTATATTGAATTTGTTTCAAATGGCAAAAGTTACTATTTCAACAAAAATCTTGTTACAGAATGGGACAAAGAAATCAAAAGTTATTACAGCCTTGGCTCACAAATAACTGCAATCATCATTGCACGTCCAAATAGCAATGAAGAGCAATTCCCTCAAAAATTTACTTATGCGCCTTATTCAACACAGGGCACAAAGATGATGGGACTTAACACTTCAAATAGTTATGGTTTCAACTATTACATTGCTTTGATAGAATTTTTGGCAAATCGTTATAGCGAAAACAACTTCGCAAATGGTTACATTACAAATTATGTAATTGGCAATGAAGTTGACTATGCAAAAGACTATAACCGTATATCTGAAAAACAAGCAAGCCTTGACACTTATATGGAAGAATATTCTCGTCTTATGCGTTTAGCAAACTTGGCAACAAGGAAATATTCAAAAGATATAACAGTTTCAATCCCAACCACACAAGCATGGGCACAAAAAGGTTATACACTTTCTGGTGATCAGGTTCAAGCTTATGTTCCAAAGCAAATGATTGAGTGGCTTAATACAAAAACAAAAATGGAAGGCGATTACAACTGGGGTTTAGCACCACACGTTTATGGTTACCATCTTGCTCAAGCAGGCGTTTACTATTTGGATACTTATAAAAATCCAAAATCAAACCTTGGCAATGGAGATTTGTATGGTGGCAGAAATGTTGGTATGACAAACGATTACAACACAACTTCAAAACTTACATTCAGTAACCTTGAATTGCTTGACGACTATTTAAATCAAGATAGTTTAAAATTTGGCGACACTGTGCGTAGTGTATATTTAACAGAATCTGGTGTGTCAAGTTTCTGGAATGGGCAACTCTATGGTGGCGAAAACATTCAAGCCGGCATTATTGCATCAGCATACTACAAAATTTCACAATTAGACTCTATCAAAGCATTCAGTTATTATCGTGCATTTGATAACCAAGCAGAAGCAGCTTCTTATGCCGTATTTGGTTTGGTAAAAAGCGATTATCAATCAACTCCTTCACTTGAAGCAAAACCTGCTTATAATGTCTATAAATATATTGACACTCAATATTCTCAATATGTGGCAAATAAATATTTACAATATATTGAATATTTTGACAAAGACCAAAACCTTCAAAAATACAACGAAGGATTTACATCGTATTTAGACTTGTTGAATTTGTTTGAAACTAAACATGACTTCTCAACATTTGACTGGGCAAAAGCAACACCTGTAACAGTTGATACAGTGTATGAATATGAAGACAAAATTGATATGGGCAATGTAAAGTTTGAAAGCAGAACTTTCATGTATGACGGAACAGCTCATTCACTTGCAATCACTGGCACATTGCCAGAAGGCGTAACTGTTCAATATTCACAAAACAATTCACTCACAGATATGGGTACAGCAACAGTAATGGCAACATTCACAAAAGATGACGAAGTTGTTGCAAAACGTGTTGCTACACTTGAAATTAGCAAAATTTATACAAACAAGAAAGTGTATTCTATTGGCGAAAAAATTTATGTAACACCTTACATTGATGATGATATTTCAAAAGATGCTTGGATTGGTATTTACAGAGAAAATGCAAGCATTGAATCAGACCCATCATTGTATTGGTATTCATTTAATACCGAACAAGACGGCAAACTTCGCACAGTTTGTATTCAAGAACAAGAACAAGAAGATAAATTGCAAGGTTCAATCATCGCTGGCAATTATACAATCTGCTATTTTGTTGACGGTGGTTACAATGTTAGATATCAAACAACAATCAATGTTCGTCAATCAACCAAGATTGATGTGGACTTGACAAAAGTTGAATTTACAAGCGATTCAGCAATTCAAGACGGACAAGAACATTCACTTGCAATCACGGGTACATTACCAGATGGTGTTACGGTAAGCTATGAAAACAACAACCAAACACAACCAGGTATGTATCAAGTTAAAGCAAACTTTATTCTTGATGGTAATGTTATCGAAACTCGTTATGCAGTTTTAACAATTGAAGCGGACAATATTAATCGTCTTCAACTTAACAAAACTGTTTTCGAACAAGGCGAAGATATTATGGTGACAGCAACAGCATTTACAAATTCAGCAAACAAAATATGGTGGGTTGGTTTGTATTTGGCAGATGATTCAGTTGAAACAGATGAATCAATTTATTGGTACTATGTAAAAGACGATGAACATACAAACGGAACAGCATACAATATTAGACAACAAAAATTAAATTCTTCACGCAATGATTATGCAAATCTTCCAGTTGGCAATTACAAAGTTGTGCTTTTCAACACAAGTGGCTATTCTGTTTTAAAAGTTGTGAATATCACAATTGTTCCATCATCTTCATCAGAAACAGGAACAATCTCAACAGACAAAACAACTTATGAATTTGGCGAAACAGTTATGGTT
Organism: Candidatus Onthoplasma sp.; assembly: GCA_050874685.1. GTDB lineage: Bacteria > Bacillota > Clostridia > Christensenellales > UBA1242 > Onthoplasma. Next base: position 2,720 of record JBNMLD010000034.1, read on the forward strand.
ACAGCAACTTGTCCAACAAATGCTGGTTCATCAACATATTGGGTAGGCCTTTATTTGGCAGATGAAACACCTTCATCATCAGTTGTTTCAATCTATTGGTACTATGTAAAAGATGATACTCACACATCAGGCACAGCCTATGACATAAAACAACAATCAAGCAATTCAAGCCGTGGCGATTACATCAATTTGCCAGCAGGTAATTATAAGTTTGTATTGTTCAATACTTCTGGCGAAATTGAAGCAACTACTGAATTTGAAATTACTGCTCCAACAGTGACAGAACAACCAAGTGTTGCTTCTGCCAACATTCAATATACAGTTGGCGATGATGTTATGGTAACAGCAGTTGCTCCAAATGACGGAAAATATTATTGGGTTGGCTTATATTTAGAATCTGACGATGTAACCACAACAAAATCAATTTATTGGTTTGAAGTATCAACTTCAACAGATAATACTTGGTTGTGCGTTCCATCAGGTCAACAATTAACAAATATCAAATTTGCAACAGCAAATGTTGAACGTGCTGATTTGGCAGACTTGCCTGCAGGTGATTACAAATTTGTTTTGTTCAATTCAAGTGGTTATACAATTGCAGCAACATCATCATTTACAATCGTAGGTGCATAATGAAATATTTAGCAAAACAAATTATGAATTGTTTGCTGATTGCTGTGTTTATGATTGTATCAATGTGTTGCTTTACCGCATGCAGAAATGATGAAGTAAAAAACAGCAATTTAATTGTAAGTAAATCAAATTATATGTCTGGCGAAGAAATCGTCATAACAGCATCAGGCGATGATGACGATTGGGTTGGTATTTATCGTGAAAAAGACAACGTAAAAAAAGTTGACCCAATTGCAAAATATAGTGTTTACAATGGCGGTTTCTTATCCGGACAAAGTTATATTGTCCAAAGGTCGGCGACATTCAGTGAAAGCAGACTTTCATTTAAAAATTTCCCAGCAGTTAAATATAAAGCAGTTTTATTTGGCTCACAGGGTACAAACAAAATATTAAAAACTGAACATTTTGCTGTTGATAAAGCATCTTTGACAAAACCAATTGCGCCAACCAAGATGACATATAATCCAACTTATCCTGGCTCTGGCTTGGCTGATGGTGTGTTAAATGTTGAATTTGCTAAAGATAATTTCAATGCAACAGAATTATTGCTTTATTGGGCAGATGAAAATGATGTTTTACAAGACTGGACAGCATTGGCAAAAGTTAAAATCAGTTCAAATCCTTTTAAATATGAGTTTGTATCTGGTTCAATTATTCCGCCTGAAGCGACAGCAATTAGGGCATACTCAATCAATAAACTTGGCACTAGTGAATCATATTGCCAAATTAATTTGCCTGAATATTCAGGATATGATATGTCTGGCAACACTTTAACAAAATTTCAAGTTGTTTCTGATGTGCACATTGCTGTTAAAGACCAACATTTGGCAAGTTCAGATGCAAAAGAATTACATGCAAGTCATCTAAAATCAATGGCAGAAGATATTGTTACAACATGCCCAACCAGTGATGCACTGATTGTTGTTGGAGATATTGCCAATTCAGGTCAAGAAAGTGAATGGCAAAAAAATGCGGAGATTTTAGATAGTGTGTCAGGATTGCCTTCAACATATTATGCGATTGGCAACCATGATTTATATAACGGAGCATATAAAACTCAAATTGGCTATTTTTATAAATATGCAAATGTTCAATCTGTGTATTATGAAAAGGAAATCAGTGGTTTTCATCATATCTTCTTGGGGTCAGAATCCAACAACAAAAGTGGTGTAGATGCTGACTTGACAGATACCCAACTTGATTGGTTCGAAAATAGGTTAAAAACAATAACCAGTCAAGAACCAAACAAACAAATATTTGTGTATTTGCATCAGTCTCTTTATAACACCATTGCTGGCAGTTTTAAAGGTCAGGGGTGGAACGGTGTGATGCAGGACCAACGTTTGAGAGAGATTTTAAAAAAATACCCTCAAGTTTATTTGTTCAATGGACATAGCCATTGGGATTTAAATAGTGTCGGCAATATGCATAACGCAACAAGCGATTTGCCAAACATTTTCAACACTGCATCTGTAGGGTATTTGTGGTCTAGTTATGATAATCCTACTGGGGACTACCTCCGTGGTTCACAAGGCTATTATATCCGTGTTTATCATAACAAAGTTTTGGTTCTTGGCAGAGATTTTGAACAGGGTAAATATGTTTCATCAGCTTGCTACGAAACAAAAATTTATAAAAAATAAATTCCAGTTTAAGATAAAATAACAACTAGATTCAAAAACATGATTTTTGACGTTGTAAAAAACAAGCCATATTAAAGTGAACCTACTAAAGGAATAGTACTTCATGTCATGGCCTGTTTTTTTATGGTGTGAATAGGCAGATTTGAACTGCCGACCTATCGCTTAGGAGCAATAGAAAATTATAAAATCAGCGTGTTTTTAATCAAAAATCGCAATTATTGTGAAAATTGTAGTCAAAATTGTGTATTAACATCGCTAATCTGCCTAATTTTTGCATTCTAAATACATAACCTTTGAAATCTACGGTGCACAAATGGTGCACTTTTGCGAGATTTTATGGTTTGGGTGCATTTTCAACATTTTAACAACTATTAAAAATTTCTTTAAAATTAAATTGCTAATATATTAGCATTTTATTGACAATAATAAATAAAAGTGCTAAAATATGAGCAGTATGAAAAATAAATATGATTTAAACAATTTTGTCCACACACTAACAGAACAAGGTGTTTTAAGTGGGATCGTTGAAAGAGTTAAAGAAAGACGAAAAGAACTAAAACTAACACAGCAAGAACTTTCACAAAGATCTGGTGTAAGTTATGCTTCTATTAGAAGATTCGAAAGTTCTGGAGAAATATCTTTTAACTCACTTTTGAAGATTGCAAGTGTATTAAATGCTCTTGCAGATTTTAACATGCTTTTTGGCAATGAACTAGTTTCAGACTTAAAGGAGTATTAAGATGAATATTGAAGAAGTAAAAAAATTAAATGTTAAGTATAACGGAAAGATTGTTGGTTATCTTGCTGAATTAAAAAATGGAAGCATTGCTTTTCAATATGATAATGAATGGTTAAAAAACGGATTTTCAATCTCACCAATATCATTGCCATTATCTAATGAAATTTATATTAGTGATAAACCAACATTCAATGGATTATATGGCGTGTTTTGGGATTCATTGCCTGATGGCTGGGGTGAACTTCTTGTTAGGCGTATGCTAAATAAGTATGGCATTAGCTTTGATAGACTCTCTCCACTTCAAAAATTATCTATAATAAACAGGAATGGTTTAGGCGCATTAGAATATGAGCCAAATAGAACTATATTAGCAATAAGCGAAGATTATAGCTTAGATGAAATTGCAACTGAGGCTGAAAAAATACTAAACGATGATGCTGAAAATGTTGACCTAGATAGCATTTTTAACTTAGGTGGATCTAGCGGTGGTGCCAGACCCAAAGCGCATATTACCTACAATGATGAAGAATGGATAGTAAAATTTCCTTGTCAAATAGATCCTAAAAATATTGGGGAAAAAGAATTTAATGCCAACCAACTTGCAAAGAAATGTGGGATAAATGTTAATGAGTTTAAATTATTTGATTCTAAAATTTGCAGTGGCTTCTTTGGAGCAAAAAGATTTGATAGAATAGAAAACAAAAAAATTCATATGATATCATTATCTGCACTACTTGAGACAACTCATAGATTGCCAAATCTGGATTATGGACATTTATTTCAAGTTATTTCAAAAATTAGTGTAAATAGAGAAAATGATATGTATGAGGCTTTTAGACGTATGTGCTTCAATGTCTTCTATAAAAACAGAGACGATCATAGCAAAAATTTCTCATTCCTATATGATGAAAATCTTAAAGGATACAAATTGTCACCTGCATACGATATAACATCCTTACCAAATAAGCCAGAACACGAAATGAGTGTAAACTTGAATGGTAAGCCAACCGAGAGTGATTTGATGCAAATTGCCCACGATTTTGGGCTATCCAAAAAGAAATGTGAAGAAATAATCGCAACAATAAAAAATACTTTAAAAGGAGCATAATAATGAAAAATTCAACAGAGTTAGAATGCGAATATCAAGAATTTATTGCAAAATTTACAAAATCTGCAAAAGATTTTAACAACGATTTGTCAAGACTATCTCCAGAAAATAAACAACGATTTGAAAAGGAGTTTAAAAACTTGGTAACATTAAATTTACCAAATTTAATCAATTTTATTAAGAATTCATAAACAACTTTTTACAAATGTTAAAAGTAATCTCAACAACATGGTCAATTTGTAGGTTTACAAGTTGACCTTTTTCTATGTCTAAATTAAAATACTCTTGCCATTTTTCTTTTGAAAAATCCTTTACGAACTCATCTTCTAATTCGCAAATTTTAGTTAGTTGCAGTTGTTTTTCTGTGCTGAGTTTTTCGTTTTCTAGTGTATCTTTTACTAGTTGCAAAACGTGGTTCAACTTTTTCACCTCCATTTGAAATTATAGAAACATACTTGGCATATTCTTTGTCATCGTTATAAACCAAAAGCATAATGTCTCTGTGTAAACAACAAAACATAATCACATGAAAACAACCTTTGTTATCAATATACATTTCGTGTTTATGTGCAACGATATTAGGGTTTTCTTCTAGCAAATGTTCCCTAAAATATATAAAATAATCTCTTGCCAAATATATGACTCTTTCAACTACATACTTAGCTACAAATCCTTCACTCCGATCAATCTTGTTCCTTGCTAATCTTGCACTAGAAATATCACAAACGAATCTTGCTTTCATAGCCCATCTCCATGTGTTTGTGTTTTACCTTAAATAAATTTCTTTTGCAAGTCATTTTGAGAAATATACGATTTGCTCCAGAAAGTTGTATAAAACTCAATTATCTGGAGCAAATAAGCATAAAAATTATATGTTTTTCTCCAGAAAATACAGTTTTATTGCATTAACTGGAGAGAATAATTTTTCACCACATTTTCTAAAGAAAAATATTTTTCTTATAAAATATTGTAAATTAAATACAATTTACAGATTTTTTATGTTATAATGAATACATCAAAACTTCTCATAGTTGTTAACTATGTGTTATTAAAGGAGTAAAAATGGCAAGAGAAAAGAAAGAAAAAGAAGTAAAACAAGAAAGTTTGGAAAGCGTTCTTTGGGCATCTGCAAACAAACTTCGTGGTGGTGTTGCACCTTATGAATATATGAATGTTGTTCTTGGCCTTGTTTTCTTAAAATATCTATCTGACAGATTTGAAGTTAGAAGAAAACAGCTTATTGAAGAAGGTGACGGTTTTGAAAACGATCGTGATGCATACGAAGAAGAGTTGGTTTTCTGGATTCCAGAAAAAGCAAGATGGAGTTATATTACAACATTTACAAAATCTCCAGAGATAGGAAAAGTTCTCGATGATGCTTTTGTAGAGATCGAAAAAGAAAATCCATCACTAAAAAACATTTTACCAAAAACCTATTCTAAGCTTGAAATAGATAAATCAGCGCTTGGAGAGCTTGTTGATTTGTTTACAAATAAACTTGATACGACAACATACCAGGGTGATTTGTTTGGAAAGGTATATGAATATTTCCTTGGCGAATTCTTCAAAAGTTTAGGACAAAAAGGTGGAGAATTTTATACTCCAAGATGTATTGTTGAATTACTTGTTAATATGATTGAGCCATTTAAAGGCAAAGTTTACGACCCAGCCTGTGGTTCTGGCGGTATGTTTGTACACTCTGCAAAATTCGTTCAAGAACATCAAGGAAACATAGATGCTATTTCTATTTATGGACAAGAAAAAGAAGCCAATACCTGGCGTCTTGCAAAAATGAACTTAGCAATTCGTGGTATCGATGCGAATCTTGGATCTTCTAATGCAGATACATTCCATGATGACAAACATCCAACACTTAGAGCTGATTATATTTTGGCAAATCCACCATTTAATATAAGTGATTATGGACAACCAAAATTGTTAAATGATCCTAGATGGATATACGGAACCCCTCCTGCAGGCAATGCTAACTATGCATGGATACAACATATTATTTCAAAACTTTCACCAAATGGTGTTGCTGGTTTCTTACTTGCTAATGGTTCATTATCAACATCAGGTAAAGAAGAGTATGCAATAAGAAAAGCAATGCTTGAAGATGGCATTGTTGACGCAATAGTCACTCTCCCAACCCAATTATTCTCAACTGTTGCCATTCCAGTATGTGCTTGGTTTTTAAGAAAGAATAAAGCAAATAAAGGTAGAACTCTTTTCATAGATGCTCGTCAAATGGGCGAAATGATTGATAGGAAAACAAGAGTTCTTACAGATGAAGAAATTCACAAAATTGCAGATACCTATCATAATTGGTTGAAAAACGAAAATTATGAAGATATTAAAGGCTTCTGTAAATCAGCAACCATTGAAGAAATTAGAGAAGCTGACTATTCACTTGTTCCTGGCAGATATGTAGGTATTGATAATTCCAATGAAATGACACCAGAACAAGTTGAAGCAGAAATCAAAAAGCTTAAATTTGAACTAAAAGAGCTCTTTGCTAAAGATAAAGAAATTGATGCAAAACTAATGGAAATATTAAACAGTGACGATTAATATTTACTATGTGTGATTGAGTTTGAGAGTCATGGAGACTAAATGTGTATCTTCCAATACTGGTTCCACTAATATTCGGTTGGGCACTTGAACTATCAATATTATTTTGAATGTGTTTGTAAAATTTATCAGATGATAGAACATAATACAAATATTTTTGAGAAATTTCATTATTGGCAACAAATTTTGCAACTCGTTGATTGATGTATGATCTGCCAGACAAAACTCTTCCGATCTTACCAATTGTTGCACCAGTCATAGCAAAAACTATGTCATCCCTTTGAACTAAATACTTTTTTAGTTTATCTACATTGTATTTCGATAAGTCAACATGAGAACAATTTCTTGTGTCGACAATGGGAGGACAAATATCAGTAATCTTAATAACAGGGAATCCGTTATTGTTAAAATCTTGACTTTTAAATGCAAAACCTGGAATAATCTCACAAATGTCTGTTAATTTAAAAAGCATGTTTCACCTCATAATTTATACTATTTACTATGTGCTGTTGTTCA
>JBNMLD010000035.1:0-9730 GCA_050874685.1 Candidatus Onthoplasma sp.
TGGTTGGGTTGTTATAAACAGAACTAAAATCAATATCATTGATAACACGGAAATAATATTTTGTGTTGTTGTAATATGAATTTGTTTCATCTGTTTGCCCCAAATAATAATCCCATGTTGCCAAATCATAAATCAAAATTGGATTTTGACTGTCACCATAATTATTTGCAAGTGTTTTATACTTGTATTCAACATTGATAACAACACCATTCTCATTTTTGATTTCTGTTTTTACAAGTTGCAAATCTTTTAAGCCATAATAATATGCTGGATATGCTGTGTTTCTATCCGCATCTGACAACGCATTGCCTGTAAATTCAACAACTTCTTTTGTTGCCACAAGTTTTGGCATTGATGATGATGTTTTTGTCCACACTGCTGATGAGTTATCCCCAAACATCAAAGTTGGATAACTATCTTTTTCCAGACGATTCAACACACTTACTGTTGTTAAACCTTCAACATTGTTTTTATATCCTGCAACATCTTGCTTGATTTCATAACAATCGGTTATACCCAATGTATTTTCAAGCGTAAACATACTGATAAGGTTTGTTTTCCTACCTTTATTGATATATGAATAACTATTTTTTACACTGCCTGTGTTTTCATAAACAAAGCCTGCAATGTGGTTGTGGCTTGACTCACCAATCAACTCAATATCTGCATAGCAATCATACACACTGCCAGCATTTGCAAATACGAAACCTGCTGAATAGTCTTTTGCTGAAATATTGCCAATTGTGTTGCCAGATTTTTCATGTGTTTCAGCTTCAACATAGCACATAGAAATTTCCGCATTCGCTTCGTTTGTTAAAGCAAAACCAGCAACTTGGATTGAATAAGGCACTGTTATGTTGTTGTTATAAGCATAAATTTTACCTTTATCTTTATTTGCATCAAAGTATGTTGATGCAATCTTGCCTTGGTTTATACATACCACACCAGCGATGTTTGCTTTGGCTGTCATTTTAAGTTCACTTGCTGAATTTGTGATTCTGCCAGTGGTTGCATTTGTGCCAACCAAACCTGCCATATTGAATGCGATTGAATCATCACTTATTGCCTGTTCAACACTTGAAGCAGACAATGTTGCTTGTCCTTTGACCTTACAATTTGAAATTATACCATTATTTGTTGCAGTGATGCCTCCAAACACTGCTTGAGTGTAATCCACATTTGCACTGTCATTGCATAAATCATAGTGATAGCCTGTGCTTTCTCTGCCAAGGTTATATTCCACAATCAAGTTTGTTACAACCATGTTTTCATAGATTTGCTTAAACAAACCAGCATTTATTGTTGCTTCATTGAACAAGTCGAAACTGTTGATTGTTATTTTGTGACCATTGCCATCAAATGTTTTTAAATTCACATCAATAGGTGAATATGCGTCCAAAACCAAATCTTTTGCAAGGATATAATCTCCACCACTTGTCATGTTTACAAAGTCTTCAGCGGAACGCACTGCAACCGGTTCAAGGAATGAACTTTCTTCAATGAAATCAAGTTGATAAATAAATTTAAATGTTTTTGTTGCTTCTTCTTGTGTTGTTAAAACGAAATTATGATTTTCAACCTTTATTGGCATTGTCAAAACAAGTTGAATATCTTGCCTTTGGTTAAGTTTGATTTTTAAACTGTCATTTTCGCAAGACAATATTGCCACATCTGTTGAACTGCCGTCTTTTGTGAACACAACTTTTTGAGTGTCCGCTGTTTTTGAAATTGAATAGCAATCATAATCTTCTGTTATGTTAGAGATATCAAATGACAACTTTTCAAAAGCATTAGTATTGTTGATACCTGCAAGCAAGTTATAGATAGCATGCTTTGTGTTATAAATACTATCAGTTTCAGTGTTGTCTGCTGGTTTTTGCTCGGTTGCATAGCCTGCATAACTGTCTAAAGAATACTCATAATCATTTGCCACAAATGTTAAATCGTTGTTTTTAAAATAAAATTCCAACTGAACATTTGAACGCAAATTGCCATATATCTTTGTGACATATTCACCATTGACGTTGTTTGTTGTGCTGTGTGACACACTCACATTATTGATAACAAAGTTTTCGATATCAAATGTCCTGCTTTCTGTGCTTTTTTCAATATCGCCATTGTTAAGTGTAAGTTGTGTTGTTGCACTTATTTTTAACTTATTGCCAGCACAATTTTCAGCAAGCAATAATGAATAATAACCGCCACCAAGTGAAGTGAAATCTGTGTATGTTGCGCCAGTGATTTCAAGTGTTGGTTCAACATCATCACTATTGCGAGTTTCAACCTTAAATTTAACGGTTGTGCCCTGTGCCAAATATTGTGTGCCAACCATGTTCCTGTCAACACTGCCGTCATTTTTAACCAAATAGATATTAACTTCTGGCAACATCTTAACGTCAATTTCTAAATCAGTTGATTTTATAACTGTGCCGTCAACATAAGCACGCACCTGAACATTGTGTTTACGATTTGTATATTTTGCATCAATCATCGTTGCAACATAAACTCTACCTTCGCCTGCTGATGATTTTAATCTTATACCTTTACCATCGGCAGATGCCACAACATTATCCAAAATACGTGTGCCATGAATGCCCCTTGTTTGAATGAATACAATCTCTTCACTGCCTGTTAAATCGCTGATTTCAAGATAATCATAATTGCCATTGATTGGAGCAATATCTATTGTGATAAGCCCTTCGCCAACTGGTCTTAACGTATTGTTTAAACTGTACACATCATAATTAAATGTTCCGTCTTGATTGCGTTCATAAACATAGTTACGAACAACCAATTCATCAATGCGTTGTTTAAGCAATGTTAATTGCAAACTATCTTGAACACCATTGCCAAGCCCTGCACCAGCTTTGAAATTGACAATCATTGTGTTGCTTACATTATTCAACAATTGATTTTTGATATCTGCTGGTATCGTTAAATTGAATTTTACAACCTGCCTATTGCCAACTGGGTCAGCGCAAGACAAAACTGTGATATAATCACTGATTTTGCCAAATACGCCTGTGCTGAAACTTGTTATTGTTGTGCTATTCAATTGGATATAATCAATCAAATTGATTGCTTCATTTACGCCAATCTTTCTATCCGTTGACAAATATGCGGTTATCTGCGTTGTGTCGTTAGGATATAAAATCAAACTTTCGCTACTCAAAGATATTCCTGTAACTCCGCTTGTTGTTTGCCCATTGAATGTGATGAATTTGTTTGAGAATTTTTGATAACCACTTATATCAATATAAGGTGTTACTGTAAATTTGAACAAAACATCTTCTATTTTTTCAATTGCTTTGATACTAAATGGAGTGCTATAACTGATTGTTGTTTGCCCTTTTATAGGGTTATCGTTGCCATCAAGCTGGTCTAAAGTTAATGCTTTGCCACTAATTTTAAAATAATCATTAATGGTTTTGTTTGCTGGCAATGAACCAGAAACGACTTCAACATTTACAAGCAGATATGTTTGTTCGTTTGTAACATAATTGAAGCCATTATTTGTATCAACCCCTGATGACAAAAAGTTGAATAACAATGCTTCGTCTTTTGTTAAAGCAATTGTTTTTAATGTTGCAGGTTCTGCACTTGCACCATTAATTGTTAAGTTATCACGTGACAAGTAAAGTGAAATACTATCGCCAATTGGCTTGCCAACATTGATAATCACTGAAGTTCTAACCGCACTGTTCAATACAGATGAGAATGTCACGGTTGCCTGACCTGCTTCACGCACAATTAAATTGCCATTTGCAATAAGCACAATTGATGAATTGCTTGATTTTGCAGTTAAACGCACTTCATTAAGCAAATCTTTTGGCTCTGCAATAATGTTGAAAATATCCAAAATTGAATAAGTGTTTCTTTCTGTTTGCAGTTGATAATTTTTGTTATAATCTGCGCCGTTTGAATCAAGATTATAGTCAAACAATTCAAGATGAATCAATCCTTTAACATAATCTCCGGCTGAATTTTTAACACCATAAACTTCTTGACTTTCTTCTTTCAATTCAAGGTCAATTGATGTTGGAGCAACATCAAAGATTGGTTTTGATTCAAATTCAATGTAACTGCTTGAGCCATTGATTGTTTTGTTAAAGTTCCAACCTTCACGATTTTCAACTTTATAACCTACTGTTTTGCTTAAATCAACTTCATCTTTAACTTCACTGATTGTGGCACTGCCTGTTGAAATTTCTGCAAAATAATTTTTTACATTTGTTGAGAAAATGAATACAAAGTTTGTGTTTGCATTTTGTGCATAACTTACTGCTTGACTTGTTGAACTTATATTGCCCAAATAATAACTGTCAAGGATTGTTGAAATGTTGTTGTTTGAGCCAATAATTGCATTGGCTTGTGTGCCAACCAAATAGCCATTAACACTTGAATTTTTGATTGCCACAATATTGTGGTTGCCTTGTTCAACCGATGATGCTGAAGAATCTGCAAAACCTATCAAACCGCCAACTGAATTGTTTGCTGTTATATCTGCCTTTTCTGTGCCTGTTAAAATCATTGAATTGATATTGCCATAATCCCAACGATAACTATAAACAGAACAATGTGCAAGCATACTATCTTTAGCATTGCCTATGATACCACCAACATTATCGTGACCAGTTAAGCCAAAACTTGAACCAGCCAAAATTTGATATTTACAATTTGTGTATATTCCATTTTCATCAACAGCGGTTATGCCACCGATGTTATTGTTAGCATCAATTTGAACTGATGATTTGACATTTGAAATTACCGCTGTGTCTACATTTAATTCGTTTGCAAAGTTTAAAGTTACAACATTTGTGCCATCAAGTGAAACTTCAACATTGTTTGCAACAAACAAGTTTTTACCAATCACACCACCAACATTGTTCAAATTTTGTTCATTGGACTGTTTTTGCAAAATTTTGCCAGACACATAAGCATTTTTTATATTGCCTTGGTTTAAACCAACCAAGCCACCAACTGCGCCATATTCAAAACCCAATGCTGAAATATTTACATTTGCAACCGCACCTTGATTTTCAATATAACTGCTAAATACTATTTCGCCATTGCCAGTGCTTGAATTTGTCACACCTTTTATCAAGCCTTGGTTAGATCCAACCAAACCGCCAAAATATGCATAATTTGCAACTATGTCAACATCTGAAGTTGCCCCAATCCTTGATTGAGATGTGTATTCAATTTTACCTTTATTTAAGCCAACCAAACCGCCAAAGTTAATATATGCCGATTCTCTGCCTGTTAAAGTGATATTTGTACCATAAGCATTTGCTGTTACATTTGTGAGTGTTGCTTCATCTTGCACAACACCAAACACACCCAAATTTGTTGCTGTTGGGTCTTTATAGCCATATTTTACATCAAAATTGATGTTTTGCATTGTTCCAGAGAAATTTGTGAACAAATTTGGCAAATTGTTGTTCAATTTAACGCCGTAAATTGTGTAGAAAGTGCTGTTATTGTAAGTGTCTATCCCACCGCTAAAATTATCAATTGGTTCAACTGCTGACAAATATATATTGTTCATCAACCTATAATATTTTGTTTTAGCCAAACTGTCTTGATAGATTTGAGTAAAATCTTGTTCATCAAAAATTGAATATGGGTTTTGCATTGAACCATTTGAAACAATCAAATCAATTGTTGTGTATGCAGTTGAATGATCGTCCATAAGATATGATGACAAGTTTTCATCAGTGTAACCAGAAATATCTTGCAATTTAACTTTAAGGGCATCACGTGCAAACAATATTATGTGTAAATCTGTTGTCAATGTAAAATCATCTTTAACCCTCAATTTATTGCCGTCAACCGACACAACACCATCGTGAATGTTGCCTGCTTTATCCACAACCAACATCACAAAGCCTGGGTTTGTTATGACACGTTCATGGCTTGGCAAGGTTTCAAATTCGTTTGAATAATAATCAACTGTCATTTCATATTCTTGCCCAGCTTTTAAACTTACAACACGTTTGCCATTTGAGCCTGTGATTTGCTTTGTTTCGCTTGTTACATAAAGTTTATCAGTGATGATTGGTGAACTTATTTCAATATGACATTTTAAAGTGATTTCTGGCAAATTGAACTGCTTAATTTGTGCATACACGTCAACAGATGCTGATCCTGTGACACCTTCAAATTTTAGCACGATTCCATTTTGAGATTGTTGTTCTGTTGACAATATATAATCAACATCTGTGTACCATAATACATCTGAAGATAAAATGTGGAGTTTTGTTTTATTTTCTTCAAAATATGTTGGATTGTGATTTTCTGTTGCTGGGGCAATTTCTGTGCCGTCTGCAAGATAGTATGTTTGATTTTCATTATACGTTGCATCTGCACTCAATTGAACCAAGTTTGAACCAATCTTTGTTGAGTCAATATCTTGAATTTGAGGTTGAACATAATTCCACAAATAACTGTTTGAAAGCTCAACTTGCAAATTGGCTTTTGACATATCGTCATTGTCTTGTTTGTAGTATGGGCTCAAAAGAGAGTCCCAATAGCCATTAATGTTAGTTTTGTTAAGTTTTACATCTTTTTTTGTTATTTCTTCAAACACAAAGAAATTAACATATTTGGCTTCACTTATTGCCACATCGCCTTTTGTTAAAATGTTGATAAATTCTTGTATTTGAACGGTCATCTTAACTTGAATGTAAGCGATTTTATTTGATACGATACTGCCTGTTAAGAAAGTTATTTCTGCTGTGTTGTTTGCCAAAACTTGAGCAGTGTATTCAGTTGCTTGTGCAACAGTTTGATTTGTATCATCAACAACGTTCAATTCAAAGTTATAGCCAGCAATATAATCTGATGTAAATTGTTTTGGCAGATTGATTTTAACAGTTACGCTATTGTTTTTATTAGCCTTTACAATATACTCTGCCTTGTATGTTGAGTAGATATAATCTCCGTCTTTTTTATTTGAAATCAATTCATTGTCGCCTTCAACACTTATGCCTATTTCATCAGTTTCAAGCCTTTCATAAACCAAACATGAAATTGAATAAATAACTTCGTCTGCATAGATAAAGTCAATTTGATAATACCCAACATCGGTGTTTGCATCAGTTTTGAGTATTATAGAATTGAATGGCACACCCACCGAATCACTGTAATCATAATTTATTTCAGTTGATGCCTGTGTTCCATCATCATTTGCTTTGTTTTGCAACAATTTAACTGGATTATCTTGCCCCCCAGTAACCTTAACAACAATGTTTGCTTTACTTATCAACTTATTTTTGTCCCCACGGATATTTGTTGCATAAATAACATTGTTTTTAGCATCAATACGGTTTAAATATACATTTTCAACTTGAACATTCCTTTCCGCAGCATCAATTATCGTTGCAACACTATCTTCTGTTGCCCCTTCGCCTTTTGTCAACGTTCCTGCATAAACTGTAAGTTCTTTTATGCCTTCTTTGTGGTTAAATTGAATGTTTGCTTGAGTTGGAGCAATTGATTTTAAGTATTCAAATTCTCCGCTGTAATAGTTTGTTATAATGCAACTTAAAGGTTCGCTATCATCATTGTTGCTTATTTCTGTATATTTAATTTGCACACGTTTTAAATTGTCTTGATAAATTATGCCAGCAGAAACTGCAAAGCCGTCATCATCAAGTTCAAATTCAATTGGTTTGCCGTCCAAATAGAATTGAAGCAAATATTTATTGTTTGCAAAACTTGTCAAAGTTTCATATCCGTGCAAAATGTTTACCCCTGTTGGGTTTAATCCTTCTGCATCAGTTTTTACATCAAGCACTGCTGGATTGAGTTTTATTTTAATATTTTTTAAGTCCATGTAAGAATATTCAAGCACAGGCTTAAAAGTAAAATTTGCACCATAAACACTATCTATTGCACGATAATAATCGTAAAGGTCAATATTATAGTTATTTTTTGTGCCTGTGTTTTGTTGAAGATTGCCTTGAACATATATTTCATATTCTGTTGGCTTCACATCACATTTGACTTGCACGGTTTTGCTAACTGAAGTTAAATTACCAACAACCTTTGGCTCAAGACTGATTTGGATGTTTGCAATGCTATTTGAATAGTCTTTTGCCTCAATCACAATTTGACCATGTTCGTTGTAAAAAACTTCAATCAAATTTTTGAAATCTTCTGGAATAACCCAATTTACTTCATAATATTTTTGAAGATATGCAAATGTGGTTTCCCCCATCAAGTTGTGTGCTTGGTTTTCACCATCAACATACATCAAGTCAAAGTTGATGTTGTTAAATTGATAATTTCCACCTGTTGCTTGATCTGTATCTTTTGCAATCAAATGGAATGACTGATTTAAATTTAAAATACCATCTTGCTTATGCAAATCATCAGTGTCCAAAACAAATGTGTTATTGTTGAGTGCTTTTGCAAAACTGATTTTTATCCTTACATCGGCATACTCATCAATTTCGTCATAGCCGTCCATATAACTTACTGGATAAACATAAACACTTGTTCCATGTGCCACTGAACTGGTTAAGTGCAAACCATTTATAACTGGGGTTTCGTTGAAATCGGTTGTCAAAGCAGTTGCCCCAGTTGGCAAACTTGAGCCTGTTGCAATTTTAAAGGCAACTTTATCTGTACCATTTTGACTTATCAAAACTGTTGGGTCAAAATAAAAATCTTGTTCTGAATCAGGTATGGACAAAACATACTCATCAATTAGGTTTGTGAGTTGATTTGTCTTTTTATCAACAAGCAAATTTAAAGTTTCAGTTTTGCCAGTGGTTAAATGTTTGGCATAAATTTTCCCACTTCCACTTTCTCCATTTGTTGATATTGTTGCAAAATATTTATTATCCTCCAAATTACAATTAGAAATATTAATCAAATCACTTGGCAGAGAGTAAAGCAAAACATCACCAATATATTTTGCCTTAATGCCATCAAACTGAACTGCTATTCTTGTTTGATTCAAATTATTGTCGGTATTATTTTCATCAATCAACAATCTAACACTATCTATTGCTTTTCCTGTTGCGGAATAAAAAGACATTTTTAAATTGTCATACTTAACCTTACATGACGAAAAAAACACACACATAAATAGTGCCAATACTAAACAAATTATTCTGCCAGATTTTTTCATTTATTCCCCTATAATTAATTTAACCCAAATGCAGTAAATTATTTTTATTTTTGATATTGATATAATTATAAATTTTATTGGCATTTTTTGTCAAACAAATTAATTGGAAAATTTGTTTAATAATTATTTATATTAATATATTAGCGAACAATTTTTCGAAATTATTCAGTGTTAAATATTTGCCTGAAAATCATATTTTTTTGACATTTTTAATATTAATTTAAAAAGGGAAAATTATGGAACAGAACAAAACTCAAATCAACAAAGAGCAAACTATAACTTTAACAAATCGCAAAAATTTGTCTGTGTCAGGTGTAAACAAAGTTATTAGTTTAAAACCAGACCTTATACAACTTGATACCGTATATAATGGGCTGGTTATTTGCGGCAGTAATCTTGAATTGATAAAACTTGATAACACACTAAACAGGGCAGATATTTGCGGAAATATTGACAGTTTGAAATTTGTTGAGTCAAATGCAAAACAATCGTTATTTAGGAAAATTTTTAAATGATTTTTTTAACTGTAAATCAACTTACTTGTTTTCTACTGTTTTTATTTTTAGGAATTATTTTTGCTTTAATTTTTAA
>JBNMLD010000036.1:0-8914 GCA_050874685.1 Candidatus Onthoplasma sp.
ATATTGCATTAAATGAATAATCCTATTAAACACACCTTCGGGTGTGTTTTTTATTTTCTTATTTTTGATATAAAAAAAGTCATATTATTAATAGAAAATAAAAGGAGGATGTACTTATGATTTTAAAATATAATGAGATAGAAAATGATAATTTGGTTGAATATAAGAAAAAGAAAATAGACATAAAAATATTCAAGCCAAAGGATTTTAATGAATATAAAAAGAAAATAAAAAAATCAACAAAATTTAATTGGATTTTTACCATTATTTTTATAATTTTTCTTTTAGGATTAAATGTATTTTTCAAAACAAATTTTAACCCAAATTACAATTTTTATTTCGTTGAAATTGACTGTGTAAAATCGTTTTCAAAAGCCAACAAAATTGCAAATGAATTGTGTATAAAAAACGGTGCTGGTTATATTTATTTCGATAACAATTACCACATCTTGGCTGGTTTTTATAAAGATGAAGCGAGCGCAAAATCTGTTGCAGAAAACATTTCAAATGAGTTCCAAAACGCAAAAATATTTTCAATTTCAGTTTCAAAATCTGCCACAAAAAATACCAAATTTAACAAGGCAAAAAATCAAATCAACAGTTTGTTATCAACTCTTTTTGAAATTGAAAATTCACTATACGAGACCAGCATTTTGATAGAAACTGAAAACACAAATTTTAAAACTAACAACACAAAATTGATAACTTTATACGATAAATATCTTAAAGTTTTTGATGACCTCAAATCAGTATTTGCTGAAGATAATTCTGCTTACAACATATTAAAAAAAGCAAAAATAATTCAAACAAGTTTGTTAAATTTGACACAAACAGACCAACAAGAACTGGCACAAAAATTAAGATACGAAACAGTAAATATTGCCGTCAATCACTCTATGATTTTAGATGAACTTGCCTAAACAAAATTCACTCTTTTTGCGGATTGATTTGGTTCACTTTTTTAGATTTCAACTTTTTATCTCGTTTTATTTGCAAAATCAATTCAATCAATTGCCAAATACCAAGTCCAATCAAAAAAACAGCGAACAGTTTTTTCAACACCCCA
Source organism: Candidatus Onthoplasma sp. (assembly GCA_050874685.1). Classification (GTDB taxonomy): domain Bacteria; phylum Bacillota; class Clostridia; order Christensenellales; family UBA1242; genus Onthoplasma. The sequence goes on from JBNMLD010000036.1 coordinate 1,067, forward strand.
GTTGATATATTATTTGCAAGCCATGCCCCTGCAAGGCTGAATACGACACCAACCAAAGCCAACAACCATGAGTCCTTAAAATCAACTAAATGGTGTGTAGCATGAATTATTATCGCAATAACCGACATTGGCAAAAAAGCAATCAAGTTTATACCCTGTGCATCAATTTGGCTGTACGACAAAAAAATGGTAAGAATAGGTATTATCAACGTGCCGCCACCCATTCCCATGCCTGCAACTATGCCACCAATTACACCTGCTACTATGCTCCATACAATCATTACCTTTCACCTACCTAAACAACATTGTAACCCCGCCCAACAGCATAAAGAAAACGAATATTCCTTTTACCACTTTATTGTTGAGTTTATTTAATAAGGTTGCACCAATCACACCACCTGCAACAATTCCAACCATCACTGGCCAACCAGTTGCAAAATCAATTGAATTGTAACAAAAATAAATTATCGTGCTTGCAATGCTAATAGGCAAGATAACAAACAGTGCTGTCGCCTGTGCTTTTTTCTGCTCCAAACCAAACAATTTATTCAGCAAAGGCACAACAATCATACCGCCACCACCACCGAAAAAACCGTTAATCACACCTATTAACGCACCGAACATAATTATTGTTATTTTTTTTGGCTTTTTCATAACCTTATTGTTTGCAATCAGTATAATTTTATTTGCATTTTTTTGCTGTTTGTATTATAATACAAAAGACTTAATTGGTGAAAATAACAGTTCATCAAGCGATATTAAACCGATTGTTCACAATTTGGTTTTCTATCGTCATAAAAAAAAGATTTGATAGTTTCAATCCAATTTGATGTTTATTAAATCTAATTTAAGCAATAATTCTAAAAGAGGTTACGATGAAATCAAAAAGCAGTGCATTAAAAAAATTCTTTTCAGTTACAGCCATTTTTATTTTGGCAATTCTTGCAAGTTTAAGTGTATTTAGTTTTAAACTAAAACCAACTTATTCCGCAAGTTTGAGTGTGGACAATTCAAATTTCTCTGACGGTATGACAGACAATACTTCCACACCAGCAAGCCCAAGTTCTTATACATTTGTTGATAGCAACTTTAAGTCTGTATCATACAATCCGCAATCAACAACAAACAATCAACCTAAAATAACTGCAGGTGTTGTGAATATTGAAGACCAAGGCTATTCAAAACAATCAAGCATTCAAGATGACTACGCTCTCATGATTAGCAGTAAGAAAGGTGACAGTTCATACACTGTTAAATACGGTTATGCTTCAACTCAATTCACTTTAGATGCTGACAGTTACTATCGTGTTGCGGTTGACATATATGCTGACAAAGCAGCGGGTATTGCAAGTTTGTATTTGGTTGACGAAAATAGCAAAGCTTATGCAAGTTTTGAAAATATCGGTAAATCAAACAATTGGACAACTTATATGTTCCTTGTAAAAACTGACGATTTATCAAGTGCAAAACTTAAACTTGCCCTTTTCCTTGATGGCAATGGCACAGTTTTGTTTGATAGTGTTAGAGTAAATGAACTTACTGAACAACAACTTGAATCACAACGTGTAACTTATGCAAGCACAAGCAGTTATGTTGCACCAAAAAATAACAATATCGTTGAAAAGAAAGCTTTCACTAAAACAAATTTAACTTCAGCCATTGCAAATGAAAATGCTTCACGTGAAATTGTTGAAGAATCTGATGGCTATTTTGACACCGCTTTCAAAATCACAAACAGCGCAAGCACTTATTCACAATACACAACTGATGACAATTTCCTTACATTCGAACCAAACCGTGTCTATCGTGTAACAATCAATGCAAAAGCAACTGACCTTTCAGGCAAAGCTACACTTAGACTTGTGCAAACAAACCTCAAAAAAGATGCCGATGGCAACGATGTTTATGACACAAGCAATGACCACACATTAACAATTTCATCATCATCATCCTCAAAAAATAACGGCTATTCAAAATATTCATTCTTTATTAACTCTCACCCACTTAAAACAACAACTTTCAAACTTGTTGCAAGCGTAGGCAGTGAAGATTCAACTGCAACCGGTTCAATCAGTTTATCTGGTGTGATTGTTACAAGCACAACTTATTCAAATTACAACAGCATTTCAACTGGCGATAGCGCACAAAAAGTTGATATTGCAAAAAATATTGTAGATTTAAGCAGTGATGCAACAGCATTGATGCTTACAAATGGTAACTTTAATACAGTTAAAACAACTGACTATACAAAAACTTATCCAGTTGCTCCAGCCTCTTGGACAGAAACAACTGGCACAAACACACAACTTTATGGTGTTGTGAACACAGATAGCACAGAATTTCAAAAGTTTGTTGATAGCAACACTTTCACTTCTACCCCAGTAAATCCATGCAATCCAAATGGTTTAGCTGAAAGCAACAATGTGCTTATGATGTACAACAGCACAACTGATACACTTGCTTACACAAGCGAAAAAGACAAATCTGTTGATGCAAACACATACCACAGAGTTAGTCTCAATGTTCTCACTCAACACTCAACTCTTAATGTATATTTGGTTGCAACAATCAATGAAAAAGAAGTTGTTTTGTCAAGTATAAAGAATATCGCAACAGATGGCGAATGGCACAATGTTGACTTATACATCTACTCTGGCTTACATCAATTGAACGTTGGTGTTAAAGTTGAAATGAAATCAAATGGCTTTGGCTTTGCTTATGTTGACGATGTAACTTATGACTTTGCATTGCGCAATGGTGGTGTAATGTTAAGCCAACCAACTGAAAGCCAATTCAATGCGATTTCAAACGTAAATTATGGTTCAAGCCATGTTTCAAAAATTGACCTTTCTAACATTATTTACGCAGATTCAAGTGAAAGATATGCAACACCTATTCACTTTGGTGCAAACGAAAATGAAAGTGTAGATTTTGGTGTTATTGACATCTCTGACGATGCAAATGTTAGATGGATTTTGAACAACTATGATAACAACAATGTTAATTTCACATCTATTGACAATAAAAACATTCTTGCAATTCATGCTAAAAATTATGTAAACGAGACATATACTTCTAACATCGGTTATAGATTTGAAGCAAGCAAATATTATTTGTTAAAAGTTAAAGTTTACACACAAAACCTCACAAGTGAAAATGAAAAGTTTGGTTTGGGTTTAAGTTTATCAAATTTCGATGGCAAGTTTGAAAATATAAACACAGAAATAAATGGCAATGGCTGGGTAACATATAGTTTCTATATTAACCCTAGCGAAGCAACAACTTCAATGTTACAAATTGCTTTCGGCGCTGAAAATGCAACATTAAAAGGCGATGCATTCCTTGGTGACATCACTGTTAAAGAAATTGAATCAACTGAATTTGTTGAAACAGCCAATGCCACTACCCTTGTGCTTAAAACAAAATCTTCTGATGATTCATCTAATGATGATAACAAAGATGATGATAGCAAAGATTCAAACAGTTCATCAAACAGCCGTGCATGGTTCATTGCTATCCCAACAATCTTAACAGCTGCAGCAATTATTATTGCAATTGTTGGTATATCTCTTCGTAAAGTTAAAATCAAAAAACCAGTTAAAAAAGGTAAATCTGAATACGACCGTAATTCAAAACAATCTTCTCAAATTTATATGCGTAAAGCAACAACTCTCCGTGAAGAACGTTTGCTTGAATTGAACAAGAAACTTGAAACTTTGCAAGCTGAACGTACACAATACGAAGAACAATACAAGAAAGATTTATCTACTCTCCGTCAACTTAAAATTAAACGTGCTCCAGCAAGCGAAATTTCTAAACTTGAAAAAGATATGAAACTTAATCAAAAACATTCTGCACAAATCGGTTCAAATATCCGCATAACAGAACTTGAAATTGAACAAACATCTTCAAATGAATATCTTAAACAACTTGTTAAGAAATTGGCAAGTGCAAAGCAACCTGACGAAGAATAAAAATTATTGATTAAAAAAGAGTGGTTTAAAACCATTCTTTTTTTTGTTTAATAGCAGTCAAACTATAATCATTTAATGAAAGCGCTATTTATCAGCCTTAATTTTCAATGTTTGCCCTATAAACAGTTTGTCAGTTTTTAATTGATTATCTGCCATAATCTTATCAACTGTTAAATTGTATTTGTTAGCTATTTGAGCAAGCGTTTCAATTGGCTTTACAATATGTGTAATATAATCGTTTGTTGTGATTTTAACCCATTCGCCCTCATAGAACTGCAAATTATTGTTGTTGCGTAAAATGTTCTGTTTGCTTGTATTTAGATTTGCACAAACAACATTTTCTGCTACTTTTGATTGTATTCTATAAAAAAAACTATCTGCTTGAGAAACTTTCATATATATCTATATTCATAAAATTGAAATTTGAACACTTTAGCATTATTATCTTTGTTCATATTATAAATACAATTTGTTTAATAGACTGTTTATTAAAAAAATCATGATTATTGCAACAACTTTATTAGATATCAATTGTCACTCCTAAAAATCTGCACAAAAAAAACACGCATCGTAAAAGTATTGCGTGCTTTTTGTTTTATATTATAGCGACCAATTTTTGAAATTAGATTGTTTTTTCGTCTTCATACATTCTAACGTATGCCATTTTAATATATCGGCAAATTTCAACCATTTCAGGGTCAAGCCTTGAGTTAAGAATATCTTCAACACCTTCCATAACCTGCTTTGAATTTTCTTCTGACATACCTTTTAAACAACTTACCAAGTTATTGTAATATATTTTATATGTTGTATTTTTTTGAAAAACACCTAATTTTTCATTCATTGCTTTTTGTTTAAAATCGTAATATAATTTTGCCCATCTATAAGCCCTTGCAAAGCAAAATACAGCATTTTCTTGATTCTCTTCCATTTCTCTCTCCTATTGTTAATTATATCACAAATAAACAACTTGTCAATAGTCAATCAAAGCCAGTTTGCAATTTATCAACAGCAATTAAGACATACACTTGTTAATTTGCTTATATATTAATATTAGTACAAGCTTATAAAGGACAATCATGAAATCAATAAAATCAATTTTTAAAGCAGTAGCGGTAGTAACAATATTTTCGATTATAACAAGGACATTAGGCTTCTTTTTCCGCATCTATTTGTCACGCAAATTGGGTGCTGAAGGGCTTGGTCTGTTTCAAATGGCAAGCAATATCCTTGGCATTTTTATGACTTTGATAGCCAGCGGATTGCCCCTTACCACTGCCAAAATGGTAACAAAATATGAAGTGAACAACGATTTAAAAAAGCGCAATCAAGTCGTAACCTCAAGCCTTGTTATTGCATTGATTGTTGCCTGCTCCAGTGCCTTGATTATTTGTTGCTTAAAGCAAGTATGGAACATTGTCTTAACAGATAATCGTGCGGTTGAATTGTTGATTGTCATGGTTCCAAGTGTTGTTTTCAGCAGTGTTTACGCAATATTCCGTGGGGCACTTTGGGGCAAAAGCGATTACTTTAATTGCGGGCTAACCGAATTGCTTGAACAAATCATTAGATTTGTTTTAACTTTCATTATGCTCCTAAATGTCTCTGATATCTTTGTTGCAACAAAATTCTCTGCAATTGCTTTCAATATAACATGCCTTATTTCGGCAGTTATAACAATGTTTGTTTATTTCAAAAGTTCAAAATTGTGTTTTGCAAAAGGCGAATACAAAAATATATTAAAAAGTGCATTGCCTATAACCGGCGTAAGGCTCGCAAATTCGCTTGTTCAGCCTTTAACCACTATTATTATGCCAACCATGCTTATTCTTTCAGGATACACTCAAAATGAAGCCGTAGCAAGCTTTGGCGTCGTTATGGGAATGACCTTCCCTATGTTGTATGTTCCAATGGCAGTGATTGGCAGTATCAGCATGGTTTTAATACCTTCAATCAGTGGAATGCTAGTGAAAAACCAACACAAACAAATTTGTGACAATATAACTCAATCAATTGATGTATCAATATTTATCAGTATGCTGTTTATACCTCTGTATCTCGCTGTTGGTGACATGATAGGCATAATCTTATACAACAACCAGATGTCGGGTGTTATACTGCAATTAAGTGCTATTTGCGTGCTTCCTATCACCCTTTGCAACTTAACTGGAAGTATCTTAAATGCACTCAATCTTGAAGTTAAATCTTTTATCAACTATCTCATTGGTTCGGTTGTCTTATTCGCTGTGCTGCTGGGCACAACTTGGTTTATTGGTATCAATTCAATTGTTTTAGGCTTCTTGCTTTCAATGTCAATAATCACAATTCTAAATTTGAAAAAAATCAAGTCTGCCCTGCCTGAACTCAAACTGAATTTAAGCAAAAAGATTTTTAAATATATTCTTGTTATTATCCCTGCCAGCCTTTTAGGATATTTTGTTGCAAGCATCTGCAAAAAATTTATGCCAATATTCATATCATGTGTTATCGGCGGAGGCTTAAGTATGCTGGCAACATTGATTGTTTGTAGCATTGTAAATCTTTATGACATCAAATCCATGTTAGAATTAATAAAACACAAGAAAAAAGCAAAAACGGAAACTTAAATACAATTAACAAATAAAAAATGAACTTGCTAAATGCAGGCTCATTTTTTCAATCTTCTGTAGCATATTGGTTTATGTTTAAAAAATTTCTTTTAGACAATAATTTTACTATGTTTACTATATTTGTTAGAGTTTTAATAATATACATTACTGTCCTAATATTTTTACGTTTAATGGGCAAACGTCAAATTGGCGAAATGCAACCTTATGAGGTGGTTATAACGCTTATTATTGCAGACTTGGCAACTATTCCAATGAGTGACACAAACGTGCCATTATTGCATGGTCTTTTGCCTCTTGCCATACTTGTGTTAATTCATTATGCAATCACGTTTTTAACACGCAAAAGTGTGGCTATTCGTAGGCTAATGAGTGGCAAGCCTGTGGTTGTTATTTCTCCAGAAGGCATCATGTATCAGGCGCTAAAAGACTTAAATATGAACGTTGATGATTTGCTTGAAGCCATGCGTCAGGGGAATTATTACAGTTTCGACCAGGTGTTATATGCCATTGTTGAAACTAACGGAAAAATCAGCATTATTCCAACAAGTGCATCTGCGCCTGCAACCGCTCAAGATGTAAACGTTGAAAATCCACCGGCACAAATCCCTCATGTTCTTGTTGCAGACGGCAAATTAATTAAAGATGAAATCAAATCTAGCAAAATCAGTCAAAAGCAACTTTACAAAATGCTGGAAAAATTGCAATTAACAATCAAAAATTTGCTGGTATTTACACTTGATGATGATGGCAAAGTATATTACCAAATAAAAGGCAAACAAGCACAGACTATCCCAGATATCAACAAGGAAGTGCAACAATGAAACAATGGATTTATATGTTAATTTTGCTTTTAAGTGTCACCGCCCTATGTGTTTGTGATACAATTCACACAAACAACACTTTTGAATATATGGAAACAGAAAGCAAACAAATATACCAAACTGTGCTTAATACAGACATTTCAGACCAAGACCTGCAAGACAGAATATTCAAATTAAATGATTATTGGACAAAAAATATGGATGCTTTGGCAATCTCAATTTCCCGCAAGGATATGCAACCAGTTTCCGATTATTTGCAATACCTTTGCGCCTCCATAATAAATAAAAATCAAGAAGACGCAATAACCTATGCCAGATTATTGCAATACAATTTGGAAGGCTTAAATGAAATCACTGGAATAAGTGTTATCAATATACTGTAACCTGAGCAATAAACACAAAACACAAGCTTATATTGACTTACATTAATCTGATAATCAACAT
>JBNMLD010000037.1:0-8747 GCA_050874685.1 Candidatus Onthoplasma sp.
ACCTGGCACTTCAAGGTCAACGGCTGCAACAGTTTTGCCATCTGGGTTTAACTTCATATAATACGCTTTGATATCTTTTGGCCAGTTTTTAACAAACACTGGTCCGCCAAAATATTCTGTTAAATATTTTTCATGTTCCTTTGCAATATCGCCACCTTCTTCAGGTTGAAATTCCCATTTCACTGGTGCATTTTTAAGCAATTTTATAACATCGGCATGGTCAATGCGGACAAAATGGCTGTTGACAACTTTATTAAGTTTTTCAATCAAACCTTTTTCAACAAAGCTGTTCAAGAATTGCATTTCTTCTTGGCAATTGTCAAGAACATATTTGATAACCGACTTAAGCATATCTTCTTCGATATCCATAAGCCCTTCAAGGTCACAAAACGACATTTCTGGTTCAATCATCCAAAATTCGTTTGCATGTGTTTTTGTGTTGCTGTTTTCTGTTCTAAAAGTTGGCCCAAATGTGTAAATCTTGTTGAATGCCGATGAAAAAGCTTCACCATGCAATTGCCCAGAGCCAGTGATATATGCCTTTTTGCCAAACAAATCTTTGCTTGTATCAAGTGCTCCATCTTTTGTTAGAGGTGGTTTTTCAAAATTCAAAGTTGTGATTTTGAACATTTGGTCACTGCCTTCGCAGTCTGTTGTTGTGATAAGTGGTGTATGTGTGTAAACATATCCATGTTCTTGGAAATATTTATGAATACCCATTGCTGCGACACTACGCACACGGAAAACCGCACTGAACAAGTTTGTGCGTGGGCGAAGATATGCCTGTTCACGCAAATATTCAAGAGAATGACCTTTCTTTTGAAGTGGATAGCTTGTATCTGTTTCGTTAAAAATTTCAACATTTTCTGCTTGCACTTCAAATGGTTGTTTCATTTCAGGTGTCAATTTAACAACACCTGTAACGATGATTGTTGAACCTGTGTTTAAGTGTGAAAGTCTATCGTAATTTGACAATTTATCAGCAGAAATAACAACTTGTGTGCCTTTGAAACTTGTGCCGTCATTAAGGTCGATAAAACCAAAGTTTTTCATATCCCTAACACTTTTTACCCAACCAGCAAGCACAATAGTTTTGCCATCAAATTTTTTAAAATCTTGCTTTAACTCTCTTATATCAATTTTTTGCATAATTACTCCTTTACATCAAGTTTTATGTGAACATCTTGAAGTTGTTTTTCAGTTACTGTGTTTGGCGCATTGGTAAGTGGATCACAGCCATTTTTGTTCATTGGGAAAGCAATAACATCTCGAATATAATCATTGTGTGTCAACAACATCATGATACGGTCAAAGCCTGCACCCATACCGCAGTGTGGTGGTGCGCCAAATTGGAACGCATTGTACAATGCAGGGAATTTGTTTTCAACAACAGATTTATCATAACCTGCAAGTTTAAACAATTCAACCATAACATCTGGGCGATGATTTCTAACCGCACCTGACAAACTTTCATATCCATTGATAACCAAGTCATATTGATATGCTTTTGCTCCAAGTGGATTTTTCTTAACTTCTTCAACACCAACTTGTGGCATACTAAATGGATTATGGCTGAATGCAATGTTGCCGTCATCATCAAGTTCATAGAATGGGAAATCAACAATCCAAACAAACTGATAATCATTTTCATCAATCAAGCCCAATTTTGTGCCCAATTCGTTACGAAGCATATTTGCAAATTTAATTGCCCTTTCTTTTGCATCAGCAATAAAGAATATTGTGTCGCCTGGTTTATAATCTAACAATGCTTTAAGTGATTGTTTTTCTTGTTCTGTTACAAATTTTGAAATACCAGTTTCAAATTCGCCTTGGTCATTAACTTTAACATAAGCCAAGCCTTTAGCTTCACGTGATTTTAAAAATTCAGTAAGTGAATCATAGAATTTCCTGCCCTTTTCACCACAATTTGCTTTAATTGCCTTAACCACATTGCCATGGAATGCATTGAAACTGCTATCTTTAAACAATTCAGTGCAATCTTTAACTTTAAGTGGATTGCGTAAGTCTGGCTTATCACTGCAATACTCGTCCATTGCTTGGCTGTATGTCAATCTTGCAAATGGAGTTGCTGGGCGTTTGCCTGCAAAACGTTCAAAAATGCTTGCATACAATTCTTCAGTTATTTTGAAAACGTCTTCTTGAGTTGCATAAGCCATTTCCATATCTATTTGATAAAATTCTGTTGGAGACCTATCTGCACGTGCATCTTCATCTCTAAAACATGGTGCGATTTGGAAATATCTATCAACACCGCTTGTCATAAGCAATTGTTTAAACTGTTGTGGTGCTTGTGGAAGTGCATAAAATTTGCCTGGGTTAAGTCGGCTTGGAACAAGGAAGTCTCTTGCACCTTCTGGGCTTGATGCTGTCAAGATTGGGGTTTGGACTTCCAAAAAGTCATGTGCATGCATAAATTCACGCACAAACATCATAAGGTCACTGCGAAGTTTTAACATTTGTTTGTTATAGTCCGCACGTAAATCCAAATACCTATATTTCAAACGCAAATCTTCCATAACATCTTGGCTTGATTTGATTTCAAAAGGCAAAACATTGGTGCATCTGCCCAAAATTTCAATTTTGTCTGCAACAACCTCAATATCACCTGTTGGCATATTCGGATTTTTGCTTGACCTTTCAAGCACTTTGCCATGAACGCAAATATTATCTTCTTTGTTTAACTCCACACCCAATTCATCAGGCACAACTATCTGTGTTTTGCCATAAAAATCACGCAAAACCACAAATGTGATACCACCAAGTTTGCGAATAGTGTCAACAAAACCGGACAATGTTTCAGTTTGTCCAACATTGTTGATGCGCAATTCGCCACAGTCAACTGACCTATATCTATTTTTTGCTAACATTTATGTTTTTCTCCTTTATTATTCTCACATAAACAGCAAACAAATATATCTATGAATTTAGCAATGATATATTTTTTGCCATCATTTATCTTTTTTTTAATTTACACTATATTTACATTTAAATTAACAGTATCAATCTTTCGTCTTGCCTGTTATTATTTGTTTGCATTTCCATACTTTTGCTCTAACTGCCAAGCATGACGTTTAAAGAAATCTTCCTTCTCTTTAATTGGAACTATTTTGCCTTGTTTTGAACTATCAAGCCAAGTATAGAACTTATCAAATATATTGTTCCAATTGAAGGCTTTATCTTTGTCAAGACCAATCATATCTGCAACACGTTCTGCCCCAGACGGTGCAACTGGGTGGATAAGCACATCAGCGACCGCTATAAATTGCATGGTGTTTGCAACAAGATGTGCAAGTTTTTCTTTAGTGTCTGCGGAGTTAAATTCTTTAACCCAATATTTGTTGATATTTCTTATAAACACATCTATGGTGTTAAACACTTGGTTGAATTTTTTGTTGTACATAAATGTTTCAACATCTAAAATTGCTTTGCGACAAATTTCCATAGTGCTTTCATCAATTTCAGCAGTTGGTATGATTGCATCAAAATTGTTTTGCAAAGTGTAAAACATTGTTCTTAAAACTCGATTATACACATTGGTCAACAAATTGCCTTCTGTAACCATTGGGTCAGCATCTTCTGCCTTTGCATCTGGATTAAATGCTTTTGGACTTAAACCAACATTGTTGTTGGTAAGATTCATTGCCATAAGGTGCAAACGGAATTGCTCTGCTGTGTAATATTTCAAAAATTCGTCAGCCATTGGTGGTTTTACTGCACCTGATGAACTTGCCTTTTGGTTCATATATAAAATTGATTTTATTGGACAAATTTTTGTGATTTGTAAACTGCCTTCTGGTGCATCAAACTTCCAGCCCTTGCCTTGCGTTGACAAGAACATCATTTGTTGTGCTGGACCATAAAAATAAATATTATCTTCGCCAAGGAATTGGTACACTTGAGCATCTTTACTGCACCAGTATTTTTTCCATTCATCTTTATCTTTGCCAATGCTTTCAAGATATGTCTTTGTAAAACTTATTGGAGCCCACAAACTTTCTGGCCATACATAGAAAGTTTGACCTTTAATACCTTGAATTTCTGGGCATGGCACACCCCAAGAGATGTCGCCAGTTAAACGGAATGGTGTCATACATTTACCTGTACGATAATGAATATCATTTTTAGCCAAAATTTCACAAGCCTTTTCACGGTCAGACAAATGAGCGAAAATTAAAGTTGTGCTTGGCGCTTTTTCATTAATTTCTGGTTCTGTGTGAGATGGAAGTTGCGCCTTTATTTCTTTCAATTTTTCAAAATATTCACGTTTGATGTAAATTTCTGGGTCTTTGAAAAATTCTTTAATCTCTTTAACCATGAATGGCGCAGTGTCTGGATTCCTTTCAATAGAAGCAATCCATTCTTTCAACTCTGGCAAACAATTTTCAAGATTGAAATAAAGGTTTTCAACTTTAACAAGTTCAGGTGTTTCGCCAGATAATGTGCTCACTGGGTCAATTAAATCTTGTGGCAGATATTGATGTCCTAAATCACATTCATCTGCATAACCTTTTTCACTTTGACAGCCTTGTATTGGACACTTACCAACAACTTGTCTGCCATTCAACAAGCAATTGTTCTTTTTGTCAAAAAACTGCAAACTACCATGTTTGCTTACCATATTCGCATTGTCTAATGCTTTAACAAACCAGTCACTTACTTCATTGTGAATTTCTCCACTTCGACCAAGCGCTGATGCACCGTAAAGATTGAAACTTACTTCAAAGTTTTTAAATGTTTCATATTGTTTATCATGATTTATTTGGATAAAATCACGGATTGTTTTGTCTTTGTACTGCCCTGCTTGTTGCAACTTGCGGAAGGCCTCAACCGCTGGTGAACCATAACAGTCTGTGCCAGAAACAAACACAACATTTTCTTTTCCAATCCTGTCCCTTAAAAAGCGTGCAAAAATATCCGCACGTACAGCCATGCCAACATGTCCAAAGTGTAACAATTTGTTACCATAAGGCATGCCACCTGTGACAACTGCTTTTTTAGGGAAATTTGGTCTTGGTCTAACAAATTCCATAATTTTTCTCCTTAATCAATAATTTTTTCTCATTATTTCATGCAGATTTGGTTAATTACACCTTTTAAAAACAAAAAAATCCTAATGCAAACGCATTAGGACGAGGAACAACTCCCCGCGGTGCCACCTAATTTGCTGAAAACTTCAGCCACTTTACCAAACTGCCACAAGACTCAAAAGTGTCTTTCCCCACACGCATGCGATAAGTTCTCACTATCCTTATCTCACTTTGCCATGTTGAATGTGGATACTCTCTTTCTCAACATCTTAACAAAATTATAATTATTTGATTGCAAAATGTCAAGATTTAAAACATTGTTCTTACAAAAAATTTTTAGCATAAATTTGCTTGGCAACGTCACTTTTCCTAAAGTAAAATATATCTTTAATTATCATGCTTTTATGCCTCTTTATAACAAATAGCACATCGTCTTCCGTTGAAAATAAATATCAAAAGCTGAAAGTAGATTTCCCCCCTCAAAAAAATCCATGTATTTTGTTAAAATCTAAAAACACTGCCAATAATTTTGTTTCCCAATGCCAGCTATACTTAAGTACCATTCTGTTGATAATATATTAAAGTCATTATTACAAAATGGCCTAAAGCACCACACAATCAAATAAGAAAATATAATCATCACTTTAAGTTACATTCTTTTTCTTGACAAAGCCCTGTTTATAGTTTATAATTGCATCGTATTGCGCATGATTTGCTACTGTGGCTCAGCGGTAGAGCACTGCCTTGGTAAGATTTGAAATGCCTAAAATTACCGACTTAAAAACTTAATAAATTAGCCTATTTTTATAGATATGCTACTGTGGCTCAGCGGTAGAGCACTGCCTTGGTAAGGCAGGGGTCACGGGTCCGATTCCCGTCAGTAGCTCCACTCATTAAAAGTCGCTAAAACCCTTTATTTTCCTAGGGTTTTGGCGATTTTTTATTCTCATTTTTTAACGAAATTTTTAAAGCGAAAAAACATTTGCTGTCAATTTTTGGTGCAATTGCTGTCAATATTTGCTCCATAAAAAAGACCGATAGTCAAAAAATCAACTATCGGTCTAATTCTTTCATAAACTCTCTAAAACTGGTACATTTGCTGTCAATTGCTGTCAAAATTTTATTTTAGAATCCTCATCAATTTGTATAATATCTTCTATTGGAACGATTTCTTCTGTTGTAAAGAATTCATAATCTACATCTTCACTATTATTAAGCTTAATTCTATTAAAAATATTATCAACAAGAATACTTAGTCCGTATTCTACAATTTGTGTTGGATGGAGTTTTAGAATTACCAAATATGGTTTACTCAAACTTTTAAGTTTATTTCCCAATAAAGAGTTTTCAATACAAAAATATTGAATTTCGCCACCATAGTTATCATAAAAATTATATAAGCCACAATCAACGCTATAAGAAATATTTACATTTCCTAAGGTTACCCATAACTGATTTTCTCGCATATTGTCTTGTTTTATTAGCAGGTGGTGTTTTTTTAAGAATTCGGATTCTTCTTCATCAATATAACCATCATTTAACAAATTTTGTATTCTATCAAAAAGATTATCTTTGGAAGATGTTTTTAATCCAAATTTAAGAATTCTATCTTTTTCTTTATCAGTATATCTTGATGCATGAAAACAAATTAGTGGTTTATTTTCTGTTAATAAAATATTGAAAAAATCTTCCTTCAATTCGCAAAGAGTATTATAATATTCATTTTTTAAATCAAAAATATCATAAGTTCTATTTTCTTGTTTATATCGTTCTTTTAACTTAAAAATTTCATTTTCTTTTCTTCTATATTTTTCAATAGTATCGTAATTTTCCCTAATAAGTTTTTGCATAGAACTTGTCCATGTGTCAAAACAATTTATAATAATTTCATCTTTATTCTTATATTTTCTTACTTCTAAATCCATATCAATAGTATAGCATATATTATATCAGTAGTATATATTTTTACATCTCAAAATCTTTTTCTTTTCTTCTGCGTTTGCGTTCTTGCAATCTTTCAAGTTCACGAATTTGACGTTCAATTTCTTCATCGGATAAATCAGCATCAATTTCTTGTTCAATTTCTCGCTCTTGTTCATGCTTCTGAATTTTGGTGTTTAACCTATCAGTGGCTTCTCTTACATATTCGCTATTTACCGAGTTGTAGACAGTAATTGTAGTTCATACGAATTATAGGCGGTCGCGTTTTTGTTTGTTGCATTTAAAGTCTATGCCGTTTATATTGTCTATGAGTTTATAGTAAATATGGATTTTTCGGGGCTCTTTACTTCCCTTTGTAAATTTGTCTATGGTTATAAATTCAATCAGTTCTAGTGCCATTTCTCGGGTTAAAATGGGTGAATTTATGTATTTTTTAACTCTTTCTATAAACTCATCAACATTTTTTGTGTTCTGTTTTATTTTTTCTATTCTTTCAGTTATTTGTGAAATTTCACTTTCTAAAACTTCTTTTTCTTTTTGGTAATTATTAAGTAGAGATATGCAAATATCTTCTGGAATTTTATTTAGGACTTTATCTTCATAAGTCGAACGGATAAGTTTTGTTACTTCATCAAGTCTTTTTGTTTTGTCTTGCAGTGTTTTGTTATCAAGCATAAGATTTTCTTTTTGCTGACTTTCTTGTCTTTGCAAAAACTCTTTTCGTGCTTGTTCTTCGTTAAAATTAACAAAGTTTGCTTTGGCTTTAATATCTTGCAAAACAATGCTTTCAATGTCTTCAAACTTAATCATATGACTTGTGCAAACCCTTGTGCCAAAAACTTTAAATCCACCACAATTGTAATTTGCTTGGCGATATATTCTTGGGCCTTTTCGTGAATGTCTTGTATTGTTCCAACCTATGTGCATTTTGTTGCCACAATCTTCGCAATACATTAGTCCAGAAAGTGGGTGGACTATTTGATTACCTTGTGATTTGCCTTGACTTACTGACCTTTCAATTTCCTTAACTTTATCCCAAAGTTCTTGTGAGATTATTGGTTCGTGCGTATTGTAAACTATTACTTTTTCTTCGTCTGGTCGTTTTATCTGCTTTTTATTTTTGTATGAAATATTTGTTGTTCTAAGTTGCACCAAATGACCTAAATATGTTGGGTTGCGAAGAATTTGTTTTACAACATCACAAGTCCAAAGATGATGACTAAACCTATATGCGGTAATTCCAAATTTTTGAGTTCTATAGTCTGACGGAATTGGTATGTTTTCATCGTTAAATTTCATTGCAATATGTTTTGGACTAATTCCACTTGCTCGCATTTCAAATATTCTTCGAACATTGCTTGCAGCAGGTTCGTCAACAATCGGCAATTTCTTTTCATCTGTGCCTTTAACATATCCATATGGCGCATAGGTTGTCCTATACTTTCCGGCTTTTGCATTTGCTTCAATTACTGCTCGAATTTTCTTGCTGGTGTTCGCTGAGTGCCATTCGTTAAATATGTTCATTATGGGCATCATATCCATTCCAGCAGAGTTATTAGATGTATCCACATTATCATTTAATGCAATAAATCTAATGTGATACATTGGAAAGATATAGTCAGTATATTGTCCAACTTGGATATAGTTTCTGCCGAACCTAGACAAGTCCTTGCAAATGATTGTGTTAATCTTTCCACACTTAGCATCTTCTAGCAGTCTTTGAACTCCGGGTCTATCAAATGTTGTTCCTGAATATCC
>JBNMLD010000038.1:0-8562 GCA_050874685.1 Candidatus Onthoplasma sp.
GAATATTACAGTGTCACCATCAACACAACCTTCATTTTTAAGTTTGTCATAAATTCCGTCTTTTTGCAATCTCATTTGGAAGTAAGCAAGTGATTGAGTGTCGTTAAACACAATGCCACGTTGCAACTCATTTAAATAGCCACCACTCACTTCATAAACATGAGGTTCAAGCATTTCAATTTTAATACTTGTTGTATCTTTTTTTGCAAGTTCAGTTTGTTCAACTGGAATTGGTTCACTTTTTGGTAAAGTTTTAAGTGTTGCGTAAACTTTTTTAACAAGGTCATTAACGTTTTGATGTGTAACAGAACTTATCGGCACAATTTCAACTTTGTCTTTAACTTTTGAACGGAAATATTTAATATTTTCATCAATATCGTCAACCAAGTCTAATTTGGTGAATACCACAATTTGAGGTAGGGTGGCCAAACGTTCATTATATTTTTTAAGTTCTTTATTAATGGTGTTATAGTCATCAACAATATCATTGCCATAATAACCTGAGGCATCAATAACATGAACAACCAATCGAGTGCGTTCAATGTGTGCCAAGAATTCATGACCTAAACCAGCGCCTTCGCTTGCACCGTCAATCAAACCAGGGATATCGGCAACAACAAAACTATCGTTAAAAATCTTAACAACACCAAGGTTTGGGCTTAAAGTTGTAAATTCATAGTCAGCAATTTTTGGTTTTGCATTTGTGATAACACTTAACAATGTTGATTTTCCAACATTTGGTTTACCAACCAGCGCAACATCTGCAATTGTTTTAAGTTCCAGCACAACTTTGTACCAGTCAGTAACTTCGCCTAATTGGCTAAATCTTGGAGATTGTCTTGTTGGAGATTTAAAGAAGTTGTTGCCTTTGCCACCACGTCCGCCAGGCAATGCCAAATAAACTTGACCGTCAGCATACATATCTGCCAAAACTTGGTCTGTGCTGGCATCTTTAATAACTGTGCCACAAGGAACTTTGATGTAAACGTCCTTGCCATTTTTGCCATTTTGCATTTTGCCACTTCCGCCGTCTCCGTTTTCGGCTTCAAACTTTTTAACGTATTGAAAGTCAATCAATGTGTTTTTGTTTTTATCAGCAACAAAAAAGATAGAACCGCCATTACCGCCGTCCCCGCCGTCTGGGCCACCACGTTCAACAAATTTTTCTCTGTGGAAACTAACTTTGCCACTTCCGCCGTTGCCTGATTTAATACTGATAGTAACTTTATCTGTGTTCATAATTTTCCTTTTTGCATATATCTTTTAATTTGCAGTTTTCGCATTGAGGATTTATCGCTTTGCAATGCTCTCGACCAAACCAAATCATTTGATGATGAAATTTTGTTCTTCTGTCCTTTGGTACTTTTTTCAACAAATCAGTTTCACACTGCAGTGGAGTGGAGTTTTTGTTTGTTAAGCCCAAACGTTTGCTGATTCTGTGCACATGTGTATCTACAGCAATTGTTTGCCCACCAAAAGCAACAGCCGTAACAACATTTGCTGTTTTTCTGCCAACACCTTTTAGTGTGGTAAGTTCCTCCAAATTGTTTGGAACTATGCCATTAAATCTTTCAATTAAGTCCTCACTTAAACTAATTATTGCCTTTGATTTGTTATTATAAAACCCACAAGGATAGATGATTTGTTTCAATTTAGTTTCGCCTAAATTTAGCATTTTTTCAGGGGTCGGGGCGATGGCAAACAATTGTTTTGTAACTTGATTTACTCGTTTATCAGTGCATTGTGCGGACAAAACCACAGCAACCAAAAGTTGATAGGGTGTTTCAAATTCTAATGCGCATTTTGGATTTGGATATAACTCGTCTAAATAATTTAAAATCTTATCCATTTTTTGCATAAAACTATACTATCAAATTTTGTTTGATTAGTCAATGATGTGTGGTAAATTTTATTTGATAAACAAAAATGTGTTGTTGAATTTGTGTTAAAAAACAACCAAAGCAAAATCGGTTGCCTTGATTGTTTACAACTATTAATAGTATACCACAAACAAATGGTATTGTCAAATTTTAAATAAGTGTGGTGCTAAACCAATCTTTCAATCTGGTCATGAGTTGGCAATTTTGTAACAACAAAAATTCCCCAAAATCCCTGCAGTGCTGTTGCTTTTACCAGTCCTGCCACTTGAGGATAGTGTCCATAGTCAACTTTTAAACTTAATCCACAACTCAAGGCGATATTTCGCGGTGTGTTTATTATTGTGGAAGCAATGCCGTATTGTCTTAAAATTTTTGCAAAAGCATATAAAGAGTTACGTGCTTTATAGGATACAATCAAATATTTCATACTCGACCTCGTACTGTCATATAAAACATAATATTTTTTTTAAATGTTTTTGGTTAAAGCAAAAATTGTTTTTAAATCATATCTTGAAGTATGATATATTTTGATAATTCAGCAACCAGTTATTATAAACCCAATATTGTCAAAAATGCTGTCATTACAGCAATGAACACACTAACTGCGAACCCTGGCAGAAGTGGTCATATTTTATCGCAAAAAGCAGGGGAAATGGTGTTCGAAACACGTGAAAAGGTTAAAAGGTTTTTTAATGCAAACAATCATCAATTGATATTTACAAAAAACTGCACAGAAGCGCTAAATCTCGCACTCTTTGGGTTTTTAAAACCTGGCGACCATGTCATTACATCATGCTATGAGCATAATTCAGTCTTGCGTCCGCTTGAAAAACTTAAAAGCGCTGGTGTGGAAGTTGATATTTTAACATCTGACCTTTCAAACTTTGATATTGAGATAAAACCCCATATTAAGTCAAACACAAAATTGATTGTTGTTACTGGTATGAGCAATGTAACAGGTGAATCTCCTAATTTGAGTGAAATAGGCAAAATTTGTCACCAAAATCACATTATCTTTATGGTTGATGGAGCGCAATCTAGCGGACATATAAATATAGACATGCAACAAATGGATATAGATGTGTATGCCTTTGCAGGGCATAAAGGGCTTTGTGCGATAACAGGAGTTGGTGGTTTGATTGTAAACGAAAATCTTAACTTAACACCTTTGTTGTATGGCGGAACTGGAAGCATGAGTGATAGTCTTGTTCAGCCTGACGACTTGCCGGAAGGGTTTGAAGCAGGCACATTGCCAACAATACCTATTGCAAGTTTGTATGCAGGAGTTGATTTTTTGATAAATAATTTTGACAACATAACGCAAAAAGAAGATGATTTGTCACAATATATGTATCAAAAGTTGTCTAAATTAGAAAATATAAAGTTATATTCATCTGCAAACAGCAAAAATATATATAGTTTTAATATCGTGGGCAAGGATAGCGGACAGGTGGCGGATATTTTGAACGAAAAATATGGCATTTGTGTGCGTTCTGGGCTTCATTGTGCACCATTAATTCACAAAAAATTGGGCAGTCTGCAAACTGGTGCGGTTCGTGCATCAATAGATTTTTCCAATTCAAGGCGTGAAATTGATGTTTTTGTGAAAGCGATAGAAGAGATATCTAAAGATTGTTAATCTTTGGCAAAATTTTGCAAATTAAGGCAAACAACATTAACATACTTCCAAATATTATATAATAAAAATTGTAAGGCAAAATCACACTGCTAAAAAGCAAAACAAGGCTGCAAACAAAGTATGATTTTGCTTTTTTTTCTGCAAAAAAATTTAATGCAAAATCTTTAAAACTGAATTTGCTGGCGGATAAATTTAGGTCGTCAGTTTTCAAATTGATTTTTGTTTCTGCTAGCAGTTTAAATAGTCTGTTTTTGTCAATAATTTCCACTTTTTTGTCCTTTAATATGCTTAAATTGGTCAGTTTGCAACAAGGACAAATAATGTAAAGGTTTTCAAAATCAATGTCTCGAGATTGAGCAATTATCTCATAAAAAAGTTGTTGGGTCAGTTCATTTGTATTGCTTGCGTCAAAGTACAAATTTTGTCCATCCTTATAAAAGTATTTGTAGTTAGTTTTTTCTGTATTGAACAAGGCTTTTAGCAAAACATTTTTATTGTTAGGGGAAAGCAAAACAAATGATAAAAATGTTTTTTCAATATTATCTTTGTTTTCGGTTGCTGATTTTGTTTTAGATTGCTTTTTGTCAACAAAATAGAACAATAAAAAACAAATAGCAAAGCAACAAATAAGACTGATAAAAAACGTCAACCACAAATCTCTTATATAAAAATTTATCCATGCAAAGCACAAAAGGAATACACAGATATTGATAAAAATTTTATCTAATAAATTAACAATTTTAAACTTTGACATATCCAAATTTTTGCCAATTTTGTAGTATGTAAACGGCAGAGATAAAAAATTAAATAATTTGATAATTAATTTGACAAAATAGGATAATAAATATAAAATTATTGCATAGGGGAAATTTTATGAAAGTTGAAACAAACAAAAAACCATTAAACATGGCAAAATATATTGTTCGCAAAGCAAAAGCAGAGTCTTTGACTCAAGACGATTTTAATGCCATTGTTGCTCACATGATGAATTTTGGCTTGGATAAACACACAAAAAATATATTTTTGGCATTGGACCAATTTGGTATGACAAAACAAGAAACTTTATATCTTGCTTTGGCAATACGTGATAGCGGTATGGTATTCCACGCAAACGAATGGGTGCTTGAAAAACATTCCACAGGCGGTATAGGGGATAGCACAAGTGTTGTTCTTATCCCATTGTTGAGCAGTTTGGGTTATAAAGTTGTTAAAACCACTGGCAAATCTCTTGTGTTTGCAAACGGCAGTGCTGACAGATTTAAAGCAATTCCAGGCTTTGAAACAATGGATTATAAAGAAATCAATAAGGCACTTTCAAAAAACAATGCGTGTGTGCTTGCTCATGGAGCAGAATATTGTCCAGCAGATACAATCTTGTATCAAATAATTGAAAAATACCATTTGCAAGACAATATCAATTTTTTGGCAGCGTCAATCGTTGCAAAAAAATTAACAAGCGATGCTCATATTGTTTTAGTTGATGTTAAGTATGGCGAGGCAAGTGCAATTGCCACATATAAGCAGGCTTGTGAATTGGCTGATTTGCTTAAATATATGTTTAAAGAGTGTAATGTTGAATGTATCATCGCACTTACAAACACACACCAAATCATTGGCGATAGCGTTGGCAATGCCGTTGAAATGCTTGATGCAATAGATGTGTTAAAAGGTAAACATAATATGTTGCGTGAAGTGGCAATTAGGTTTGCTGTTGAAATGATGATGAAAGCAGATAAGCGCTTGACAAGGAAAGATGCTTACGATATGGCTGTAAGTTCACTTGACGGTGGTTCTGCCTACAAAAAGTTTTTGGATATCGTTAAAACTCAACATGGCGATGTAAAAGCGGTTGAAGAATGCACATTCTTTGCTCCAAAAGAAGAAATTATATTCAAAGCAGACCGTGCAGGTTATGTTGGTAATATAAATGCTCTTTTAATGGGCGAACTTATAAGACGTCTTTGTGTTGAGACTCATAACAATAATATTGGTATGGTTTTAAATGTTAAAATTGGCGATTATGTAAATAAGGGTGATAAAATTTTAACATTGTATTGCGAAAACAAACAAGATGTGGAAAATTATATTGATGCAATCAAAGGTTGCGTCCGTTTGACAGATTTGAAAATCAAACCTGTTAATCCAATTAAGAGGATAGATTAATGCAACAAAAAGTTTCTGGCTTAAATGAAACTGAAAAATTAGCAAAACAATTTGCAACATCACTAAAACCTGGTGATGTTGTTGTTTTACATGGCGATTTGGGTGCTGGTAAAACCACATTCACACAATTTGTTTTTAAAGCACTTGGTGTTAAAGAGTCGGTTACAAGCCCAACATTTGCAATTTTAAAAACATATCAGGGTAAAGACTGCTTATTACATCATTTTGACGCTTATAGGATAACTGATGAAGAAGCTATTGAAGCAGGTTTTGACGAAATTATTGCTGAACCGAACAGTATAAAGTTTATTGAGTGGAGCGATAACATTTCGGCTTTGTTGCCAGATAATTTGCGCAAAGTGAATATTAAATATTTAGACGAGACATCAAGGATTTTTGAAATAGAATGAATACACTTATTATAAATACAGCAAATGATAGTTTGGAAATTGTTTTACAAAGTGAAAACAAAGTTTTTCATGAAATATTGACAAGTAAAAGCCATCATAATGAAACCATGTTACCAGCGATTGATAAAATTTTAACTGAGCATAAATTGGAAATTCAAAACATCAACCAATTGGGTGTTGTTATTGGCCCAGGTTCATTTACTGGTATTCGTGTTGGCATTGCAACAGTTAAGGCTTTTAGAGATAGTTTGGGCATAGTTACTAAAGGGATTAATAATTTAGACTATCTTTTTGCTTTGGCAAAAGCCCAAAACAAGGACTGTAACACAGTTGCAATTTTGGGTAGTAGAAATAGTTATTTTGTGGCAACAGTTGTTAATGGCCAATTGTATAAATATGAAAGAAATTTGACAATGGAAGAATTGCAGAAGGTTGCAGGCAACTCTCCAATCGGTATGTTTAAGAAAGATGAAAATTTGAATTCATTTGAAGTCAAACTAAATGCTGAAATTTTATTACATTGTTTAAATGGAAGTGACGATAAAACACTTGTTCCGGTATATTATCAATTAAGTCAGGCTGAAAGTGAAAAAATTAAACATGCAAATCTGCAGATAAGGGAAGCAGAAGTTCAAGATTTGATTGTGGCTGCTAAACTTGAAAATGAAACTTCTTTACCAAATAAAATGAGCCGAGCGGATTTTGAAAACTCCATTTTAAACAAAAATCATAAATTGTTTGTGACAACTTTAAATGAAGAAGTGGTTGGATTCGTGTCGGTAGAATTGACAGATGAAATTAATATCGAAAATGTCGTGGTTGCAAAAAGTTATCGCAATAATGGTATTGGCACGGCACTATTAAATTATGTTGTTGATTTTGCAAAAGAAAATAATACAGATTGTGTAAGTTTGGAAGTTAGCAAAAACAATATCACAGCATATTTGTTGTATAAGAAATTTGGTTTTGAAAAGAGAAGGGTTAGGAAAAATTATTATGCCGATGGTAGTGATGCTTTTGAAATGTGTTTAAAAATTTTAAAATAAATTAAAAATTGCTTGAAAATTTATCGTTTTTAATGTTAAAAGTATTAAATTTCTAAAATAATCTAAATATAATCATCTGGCAAGTCGTTGAGTAATAATAATGTGTCGTTTTGATTTAACAGTCTAAAATATTGTTTTGCGTCATCAAGAGTGCTTGCAAACAATATTTTTTTTGTTGGGTTGGCTGACATTATTCCTTTTGTTAAGGCTTGCTTGTTTGTCTTACCAACAATAACAATCATGTCTGATTTAGAGATTAATTCGCCAAGTTGGAAATTGATTTCAAATTGATTTTTTCCAGCTTCAATTATGCCTGGTGTTACAATCATTTTTTTGTTTTCGCAAAAAGATAAAACTTCAACCGCTTCTTTTGCACTTGTTAGTGAACAGTTGTAACTGTCATCTAAAATATTTATTGCTCCTTTCAAGTATTCCAATCTGTGCGGTATTGGTTTTAAATTGCTTATTGCAAATTTAATATTTTCAATGCTTATGCCTAAATTTATGGCTAGGGCAGAAGCGAGCATGATATCTGTCACATTGTGTTTGCCAAGCAGTTTTGTTTGACAGTTAAATTTGTTGTTCTTGTGGTTGAACACAAAACTCGTTTTAAAATTTTTTATCGTAATCTTATTGGCATAAAAATCTGCGTTTTCATTTTCAATTGATGTGGAAAATTTTACCCCTGGTTTGTTAATATACATATCAAAAAGGAAACGATTGTCAGTGTTGAAAATGCAAGGTTTGAAATTCAAAAATTCACTTAATTTTCCTTTGGCTTTTGCTATGTTTTTTATGTTCTTAAAAGTTTGCAAATGTTGTGGTGAAATTTGTGTTAAAATTCCATAATTTGCACCAAAGATTTTGCATAAATTTTTTATATCGTTTTTGTGACGTGCGCCATATTCTAAAATAATAAAATCAACATTTAAATTTGAATTATTTAAAAATTTAGCAATACCAATAGGAGTGTTAAAACTTTGTGGTGATGCTATAACTTTAAATTGTGTTTTTAGCATTTCATAAAGGATATTTTTTACTGTTGTTTTTCCATTGCTCCCTGTTATTGCAATAACTTTTGCACGGCTGTTTTTGAGCTTGATTTGGGCTTTCTTGATAAATTTGTGGTTTAATAATTTGTCATAAAAATTTAAACAATTTGCAAAAATTGGTGCAAAAATCATGCAAATATGGCTTAAAATCAGCATTTTTTTGAAAAAAATCGGTAAAATTATTAAAATTGATGCTAAAAGATAAATTTTTTTTAACCTGCCAGTGTATATCAATGGTGTCTTGTTATTTAAACAAATTTTTTGATAAATTAATGGTGAAATTAACAATAAAATTATATTTGAAATAATTGTAAAAAATAAATTAAAAATTAAAATTTGTACGACAAAAATCGCTATTAAAAATGTATAAAA
>JBNMLD010000039.1:0-7708 GCA_050874685.1 Candidatus Onthoplasma sp.
ATCAAAACAACTTTATCATTGACATGTTTGTTGATTTGAACATATCTCATTTGCGCTTCACTGTAACCAACTTTTGAATATTTCAATTCAAAGCCATAAATATCCAAACTGTCGCCATCGATTGTAAAGCCCATGCTGTTTTGTTCGTCATTATAGATATAATCATATTCAAATTCGTAATGACCAACTTCTGTGAATACCAATACCGCTTTTGTTTCATCAGTCAAGCCGATATTTTTGGTTGTTGTTCCTGTTGAATTTGTGATTGTGCACACTAAATTATAACTGTTGCCAACACTGGCTTGTTTTACTCTGCGATATGAATATGTTGTTGTAACACCATTTGAAGTGTGTGTATAATCTAATGTGAATTTTGAAAAGTCATAAGTAAGTGTTGGATATTGTTCACTTGAGCCCAACAGATAATAACTATTGCCTGTGATAGGTAAATCAAGCTTTGGCATTGTTGCATAAGCATAGCCAGAGCCTGATGTGAAAGTTTCTGGTTCTGTATAGGTTGATTTAAACACCAAATCAAAACTGAATGTTTGACGCTTAAATTCTTCATTATGCCTATATTCAACAACAAACTCATAATGTCCATCAAAACCTTTCCTTTGTGGAATGATATAGCTAAAGTCTTGATAGTTGTTAGCACCATATTGCCTTACCGCTGGCAAAACAATTTGATTGCCATTTCGTGTGGCTGTCACATTGATTTGTTGGATGTCTGTTGCATAATTGAAAGTTGAACTTTTATTTTGTGTGTTTGCAATAAGGTCAGACGATGTTGAACCATCTTCATTTGACCTTGTGCCTAAAATATAACTGCCAAAACTGAACAACACACCTTCAGCCATATCTACTTCAGAATTTGCTGCTGTGTATCCCTTGATATTTGGACTATAATAATATGTATAATTAGTTCCGCTTATATTTTTTGTTTTTAAACTGTTTTCAACCATGATATAATCACCAGAATGATAAACAGTTTTGCTGTTAGAACCATTTCTAATATTTGTGTAATAGTATTTAGGGAAGTCAGCCTCTCCTGCACGTATATTGTCAACATAAAGACTATTGGCAGATTGGCTTGCATTTAAATCAGTAAACAATTGTTCCTTAAATGGATATGAACTGCTTGCATAAAAATTTTGCATGCGGTCGTAGTTGGATGAATCTGTGTAATCATCGCCTGTTGAAATGATGCCAATTTTTTCAACAGAAAGAACAATGTCGCCTTCATCCTTTTGGCTATAAGCCTCTCCATTGGACACAGCGGCATTTGCATATTTTGTTTTGTTTAAAACTATGCTGGCAAAACAAATCACTGTTGCAAGCAAGAGTGACATCACACCAACAAACAATCTACTAAATAATTTACTTTTCCCTTTCAAAATGCTTCCCCTTTTTATTCTCTGCAATCGGCAGAAAATTATTTGTTTTTATTCGGCTTTGATTTAAAGCAAAAATCAAACAAACTCATTTTAAATTTTTATCCCCTAACAATTGCCAAAACATTTGGCATAAATTTATTGTAATACAATAAAATTATATCACATAAAAAACAAAAAAACAAATATTTAAAAAACATAATTTTGATTGTAAAAATATATTATAAAATTAATTTTTGGCAATTATTTCTAGCAATTGAAATTAAAATTAAATAAATTAATAAAAATTTTTATAAAAATATTAAAAAATACGCAATTTTTATGGTTTTTGCGCATTTTTAATTAATTTTTTATTAATTATTTATATTAATTTTTGGCTTCCTTTAATTTCTACTAATTTCAAAATTTTAACAATTTGATTTGTTGACGCATCAATATAATAAAAATAGTTTCCATCAATGCGTTCCAGATAAAATTCATAGCAATTCACTTCTTTGCCAGAGTCAAGCCTTATAACTGCTTTACGAGTTGAAAGTATTTCATAATCAAACCCTAGCAAATCTTCAGCATCTGACAAATTGATATCAAATTGTGGAGACCTATCAACATGATTATAAGCATAATTTTGCGCTTCAACGCCAATCACATTTTGGCTTGTTAAATCAATCTTAACTTTTATCAAATCAGGATAATAAACCACGCTATTCACAACTGGCGCAAGATTAACATATAAAACATTTTGTTTTTGTTCTCGCCACACTGGTCGCATATTTTCAAAACCAATATTGTTTATATAATTCTTTGCAATTTCTTGTGCTTGTTCCGCTGACAAAATTGGGTCTCCCGAACTTGAATATGCAGACAAATTTATCAACAATCCACCACGCTTACTAACTTGTGCAAAATAAGTATTGTCATCTGTTTTTATTGTAAAGTCGTAAGTTGTTATATTGCCTTCTGTTAAACTGTCAAAATTCACTGTTATGTTTTTACCACTAAATACAGTGTCTTCTAAATATTTTTTTGCTTCATCTTGTGATACTTCTTTTTTAGGCAAACCATTGACTTGTTTTGTTTCAAGAGATGTTGAAAATGGTCCATCAAAAATCATTGAAGGATATTCAACGTTGTCGCTACTCATATTTCCCATGCTTGTGCTCAATTCATTCATACCATTCACATCGAACACTGACGCATCAACAAAACTGTAACCAGTGTCATACATTCCATAATTTTGCTTGTTAAAATTCGCTTTCAATTCAGCAAGCACAAGTGCAATTTTATCAAACAACAATTCTTGCTCGGTGGTTAAGTTTTCGTTTTTATTCAATACCCTTGCATACGCTTCACACACCCCATTAATTTGATTAAAAAATTTTGTGGTTGCCACCACATTATCGTGATTAATTGGAAGCACGCTTAACCCAGCCAAGACATAATTGCAATCACCAATCATGTCCTGCAAAGTGTCGAGTTTTGCTTGCCTTGTTGTTAAAGTTGAATACTTTGAAATATCTACTGCAAGATTATTTACATTGTCCACCATAGAATAATAACTTGAAGCATAAACCCCTTCCAATATTTCTGCATTCTGTTTGCTTGATGTGTAAACTTGATAGTATGCAATTAATGTACAAGTTAAAATAACAAGCAAAGAAACTATTGCAACAATAAACAAAGGCATTGCTTTTTGTGCATTGCTTTTTTGTTTGGTTTCTTTATCCTTTTCTACATTTGAATTGTTTTCAAACTCTTCGCTTTTAATATTTTTATTTTTCATTAAATTTTCCTTTTAAAATATTAAAAATAATATTTTTATTAATTTAAAAATAAATTTTTGCATTTTTTAATTATTTTTTTAATAATTTTTAACATTTAATTAAATTTTTATTAAACTGCAAAAACATGTTTACCAATCTGTGTAACTTTTTTTGTTGTGTAAATCCACTTACTTGTTGCGGTCTGTGGGTTGTAATAATAAACCGAACCATAAGTTGGGTCCCAACCATTTAAGGCATCGTCAGCGGCCTGATATGCTTTTTGATTTGGCTCTAAATTTATTTGTCCGTCATTGACAGCAGTGAAAGCCCATGGTTGATAAATCACACCTGAAACTGTATTTGGAAATCTGCTATCCTTAACCCTATTTAAAACCACGGCAGCAATTGCAACTTGTCCAGTATAACTTTCGCCACGAGCCTCTGCATATACAATCTTTGCAAGAAGATATCTGTCGTTGCTATTATAAGTTGATGAACTGCTGGTTTTGTTTAATGTTATACCCATTTTGCTTGCGGTCAAAGGCCCAACAATTCCGTCTTGAGTTAAACCATATTTCTTTTGAAATTTCTTTACCGCAGCAATTGTTTGTGGCCCATTGATGCCATCAACCGAACCTGTATAATAACCCCATTTTTTCAACTTTGTTTGCACCTGTTTTATATCTGCTGTTGCAGCATAAGTTGTCTCGGTTGTTGCAACAGTTGCCACTGGTTGATTTTTATTTGTGCCAATATAAACAAATAAGCTTCCAATAAGCCCCAATGTTAAAGAAACAATACCCAAAATCATAACAATTATTTTTTTCATAACCCCACCATTCAAAAGATTATTTGCCAAGTTTCAAACTTTTAAACTCAGCCAAAACAATTTTATTTGTTAAACAAACCACCAAACCAATTTGAAAGCCTAGATTTAAATGTTATTTTGTTTTCATTTGTGTTTTCGCCAACAAAACATAACGGCGGATACATGACACACCACCAATTGTCGCCAACTGCATCGCCCAATTCAACAATTACAGCATCATAATAACCAGATTCTAAAGTGGTGTTATTATATGTCCTTGTTGGAAAATATTCATTTGCTATTTTCACATTCACTGAATAATTGAAACCATTTTCCTTTAAAACTTTTTTGCCGATATTTTGCATATTGACTTTTTCTTTATTTACAACTTCAATAGCCTGCTGTTTCGTTTTTACACCGCAAAGCCAGGGTGTTAAATAATCAACAATACTATCTTTCACTTTATACTTTACTGACTGGTCAATTTGACTGTTGCTGTTTGCCCTAATATGTATCCTTAAATAGTCATAATCTTCTGCTTTTGGCAAAGACAATGCTATTACAGCAATCAATACAAACAGACCAAAACAACACATAAATTTTTTCATACACCAATGATTGACATCTAAAAACAAAAAAAACCGCAAAATTTAAATCGCTTTTTGCAGTTTTATTTATAGTTTTGTAAAAATTTTATTTTGTTTTGTTTAAATTATCAAGTTAAATTTGAGCTCTACCTGTTGAAGAAAACAATTTGCGCCATGTATTTGCGCCAACTATTCCATCTGCAACAAGGCCATTTTCTGACTGAAATGCTTTAACTGCTCTTTCAGTTTCGCCACCGAATACGCCGTCCAAATTATTGATTGGATAAAGATAGGAAAGCAACAACCTTTGCAAAAACAAAACCGAACTTGATTTGCTACCACGTCTTAAAACCTGACTGGCAGGATTTATATTCAAAAGTGCCTGCCAAGTATTTCTTCCCACAATGCCGTCTAATGTTAAATTATTGTTTGTTTGAAATTGTTGAACAGCCTTTGCTGTGCCAGAACCAAAAATCCCATCTGTTGACAAATTGTAACCATACTGGTTCAAAAGATATTGCAATGCAACCACAAAGCCACCTTTACTGCCTTGCTTTAAAGTTGGATAATTGCTTAAATTCCTTTCAACATAAGGAACATTCAAATATTCACAAACCCCAGCACACGCACCTTCCCCTACGTTTAACACAAATGTAGGATTCAGCATCAATTTTGCTTCAACAAAGTTTGTCATAAATCCCGCTTCGATAAGTGTTGCAGGACAGCGAACATTCGATAACATTCCAACAGAAAGTGTGCCAACCTGTCTGCCCGGTCTGCCGGTAAACTCTTTCACCTTATTATAAACATCTTGGCTTAACAGCCTGCTTTGATTTGAATATGAGTTGTATGGACTGTAATAAACCTCTATGCCTTGTGCACTATTGAATGTTGTTCCATTGCCTGAAGCATTGTAAGCAAATGTAACAACCAAACTAACCCCAGCACGATTGGTGCGAACAACACGTGTTAAAATGGAAACATCTTGCACTTCTGGGTGGACATCATAAACACGAAAGCCACATCTTAAACATGCCAATATAAAATCTATTTTTGCCTGTTTGTTAAATTCATTTTCATAAAAACTGCGCCCGATATACGGCATGATTGGTGTACGTTTGCCAACTGTTGGCGGATTTAGACCATGCTCATCGTTTGCGCCAATTAAAAAATCTGATGCTTTTGCCATAATTTCTCCTTAAAATTTTTATGCCAAACACCAGATTTTTGTTAAGCCAAATAATATTATACAATAAACAAGTTTATTCCACTATCACTCACAAATTGGTTTATTATTAATCAAAATAAAAAGCAAGGCAATATGCCTTACTTAATGATTTCTTCATCAATATATGTTGCCTCATAGTCCGAAATATGGAACAATAAAGCATTTGGATATTGCAAAAAGGCTTGAGTTAAATCATCGCCTTGTTGTGCTCTTGGGTCAAAGCCACCCATGTGCCAATTGATACAAACAGCTTCTTCACGTGAAAGGTGTACAAAACTGCTTATCATATAAACAGATTTTTCGCCATGACCGAATGGCAATGAATTGTTTTGATTGTGTGCGTAATATGGCACTTGAACCCATTGACCATTTACTTTTTGATTTTTTAAATCTTTAACATAACTGCCAACTTTGCAAATATCGTGTAAAAGGGCTATTAAAGCGATGCTTTCGTCAGACAAAAAATCTTGATAGCTTGCACCATATTCATTTTGAATGTTCTTTTTAAATCTGTTGTAAACCATGATTGAGTGGTATGCAAGTCCACCGTCAAAGTTCGAGTGCCTGCGTGCAGATGCTGGTGTCAAAAAGAAATCACACCCATTGCACAAATAGTCCAACAATTTATCAGCGCCCTCACGTTTAATGTTTGACTTGAAAATGTCTATATATTCTTGCTTGATTTGCTCAATTGATTTATCCATAAACTCTCCTATCTTGCAGAATGATTAACATGCAAATACTCATTTGCTTTTTTGCTATTCGGTTTTTTAAAAAACTCTTTGTATATTAAATTCAATTGTTCGTTTTGATAACTTGAATTTATTGATGATGTTGCATCAAAGTTAAACAAGTTGACCCCACGCACTGAAACTGCCTTTATATTATTTTCTTGCCTTGGTTGCCCACCACCGCCAACACAGCCGTTTGGACAAGCCATAATCTCAACAAAGTCAAAGTTAAATTTATCCAAATTTTTAAATATCTTTCTAACATTCATAGTGCCAGCAATTGCACATAGTTTTATTTGTCTTCCATTTAAATCTAATAATGCCTGCTTTGCACCTGGCAACTTTGGGACTGGCTTAAATTGGAGCATATCATTTGTAAGTTGTTTGCCAGTTTCTAAATAATAGGCAGTGCGCATAACCGCTTGAGTTACACCTGTAGATGCGCCAAACATAACCCCCGCACCAGAAGCAACATCAAAAGGTTTGTCAAATGAAGATTCTGGCAAACTTGAAAAGTCAATACTTTTATCTTTCAATGCTCTGCCAAGTTCTCGCACTGTTACAACGCTGTCAGTATCTTTACCATACTCTCCACGCAAACTCAACAAATTTGCTTCCGCTTTTTTTGCAACGCATGGTGTGATTGCAACAACAGCCAAATCTTCAGGCTTGATATTTTGTTGTTTTGCAAACCAATTTTTTATTGTGTTTGAAAGCATTGCAATCGGGCTTTTGCATGTTGATAAATTTGGTACATATTGTGGATAAAATGTTTTTGCAAAATCAACCCAAGCAGGACAGCAACTTGTGAGATGTGGCAAATCTTTGTTTTGTTTTAGCCTTGACAAAAATTCATAAGCCTCTTCCATAACGGTCATGTCAGCACCAAATGACACATCAAAAACATAATCAGCACCAAGTTGTTTTAACGCACTGACCATTTTGTCCGCAACAAATTCTCCAACTGGCAAACCAAACATTTCGCCAAGGCTTACCCTTACTGCTGGCGCAACAATCACTGCCACTTTTTTGTTTGGATTGTCAATTAAAGTCATCAACTCATTGCAATTGTCTTGTTCAACAATCGCTTCAACTGGGCAAAAATTAGCACATTGCCCACAATTTATGCAAACAATGCTTTCACTGTCATATTTCCAAAACCCCGCAACACCCATTTGTTTTTTGCAAACATCTTTACAT
>JBNMLD010000040.1:0-7431 GCA_050874685.1 Candidatus Onthoplasma sp.
ACCCTCTGCTTGTAAGGCAGGTACTCTACCAACTGCGCTAATCTCCCATACACGATTGCAACGTTATTAATATAACATACCAAAAAATTTATGTCAACATTTTTTAACAACTTTTTTAAATTTTTTTGCGTTGTCAAAACTTATATACAATGGACATATATTTGACTTTAGATTGTTAATGTTTTATAATAAGTAAAATATATTAAAGTGTGAACAAATGGCATATTTTGCTACAAGCAATGCCAACTGTTCATATCTATATTAAGAGGGTTTCATGAAATTATACAATTCAACAAGCAGACAAATTGAAGAATTTGTGCCATACAATGATAAAAAAGTTACAATGTACACATGTGGTCCAACAGTTTACCATTTTGCTCATATTGGCAATCTTCGTTCTTATATTATGGAAGATGTCCTTGAAAAGGCTTTAAATTATTTAGGCTACAATGTTGTACGTGCTATGAATATAACAGATGTTGGCCATCTTTCAAGTGACGGAGATACTGGCGAAGACAAAATGTTGATTGGGGCAGAACGTGAACATAAATCTGTCATGGATATTGCCAAAGAATATACCGATGCGTTTAAAGCAGATTTTGCAAGTTTAAATTTGCAATGGCCAAAATTGGTTGCACCTGCAACATCATGTATAGATGAATATATTCAAATCATCACAGTTTTGCTTGAAAAAGGCTATGCGTACGCAAGCAATGGTAACATATATTTTGACACTTCAAAATTGAAAGAGTATTATCGCTTTGGCAATCAAACAAAAGACGAGATGGTTGTTGGTGCACGTGATAGCGTAACAGAAGACGAAGGCAAGCGCAATCAAAACGAC
This sequence comes from Candidatus Onthoplasma sp., assembly GCA_050874685.1. Taxonomy (GTDB): domain Bacteria; phylum Bacillota; class Clostridia; order Christensenellales; family UBA1242; genus Onthoplasma. The sequence continues at coordinate 845 of JBNMLD010000040.1, forward strand.
TTTGTGCTTTGGTTTACAAAATCTAAATTTGAAAATCATGCACTCAAATGGGATAGCCCATGGGGTGTTGGATATCCTGGCTGGCATATTGAATGTTCTGGTATATCTTACAAATATTTGGGCGAATATCTTGATATACACTGCGGTGGTGTTGATAACAAATTTCCACATCATACAAACGAAATTGCTCAAACTGAAAGTTATTTAGGTCACCCATGGTGCAAATATTGGTTCCATGTTGAGCATTTAAACACCAAATCGGGCAAAATGAGCAAGTCTTCAGGCGATTTTTTGACATTGACAAGGCTTAATGAACTTGGTTACAGCCCAATGGTATATAAATTGTTCTGCTTGCAGTCTCATTATAGAAAGCAACTTGTTTATTCAGAAGAAGGCTTGGATAGTGCAAAATCTGCTTATGCAAAACTTATTAAACGTATTGCAAGTTTGAATTTGCAAGATAAAACAGTAAACAAAGCTGATTTTGAAAAATTTGACAATCAATTTAAACAGGCTTTGGCAAACGACCTTAATACATCTTTGGCTTTAACAGCGCTTTATGATGTGCTTAAAAGTGATATAAATGACGGCACAAAATATGCTTTAACTATGTCATTTGATAAAGTATTGGGTTTGAAATTGCAATCTGCATTTGATGCTCCAAAACAAGAACAACCAACAATTGATGCTGATTTAAAGCAAACAATTGAAACAATGATTGAACAACGCAAAACAGCAAAAGCAAACAAAGATTATGCAACCGCTGATGCAATTCGTTCAAAATTGGCAGAAATGGGTGTTGAACTTATTGATACAAAAGATGGTACAACATATAAAATAAAAGGTTAATAGGAGATTTTATGAAAGATAGCAAAAAAACTTTGATGATTTCAGGTATTATATGTTTGGTTTCTGGCTTGCTTTCAGTTATGATGCTTTGCCTTGAACTTACAGCCAAAGAAATTGTCACTTACAATGTGGTTTTGGATAGTTTGTCTGTTGCATTGTCATTAACAACTGGTATCGTGTATCTTTGTGTGATGAATAAAGGCACAGATTGGCTTACAAAAAATAGAATGCTGTTTGTTGTGCTTATGTTTGTGAATATTGTTAATGGTATTATCCCATGGTTAGTGTCGTTTTGGGTGGAAATTGTTATTACAGAACAATACCGCATCAAAATGTTCAATCAAAGCATGAAGCAACATGAAGATAATGGCGATATCACTTTGCATGACAATGATTATGAAATAACCAGCAAAGTTGATTATATTAAATCTGAAATTGAAAAACTTGATGAATTAAAACGCAAAAACATGATAACTGAAGAAGAGTATAACCGTTTGCGTGAGGAAGTTATCAATAAAAATTTATAAAAATAAGGCAGTCTTTGCCTTTTTTTATGCTGTTTTTGGGTTGAAGTTTTTCAACATAATTGTGTGTCATTAAAATTTTTTTGCTTTTTTAAGAAAATTTTTAGGAATTTAAAACATTTGATAGTATTTAGTAGTGAAGAGAGAAATTTAAAATTTGTTAAAATTGGCTTTTTTTTAACTGAAATATGAAATTTGTTTAGGAATAAATTTTTTCATGTTGTATTTTGTGCTTTGTAAGGAGAACTGATGATAAAAGGTGGGTTGCCAAACGATTTCATTGACGAAGTCCGTTCTAAAAACGATATAGTTGATGTTGCATCTAAATATCTTACACTCAACAGGCGTGGTGGAAATTTTTGGGCATGCTGTCCGTTCCATAATGAAAAAACGCCTTCTTTTTCAATCAAGCAAGATGCTCAATTTTATAAATGCTTTGGTTGTGGGGAAAGTGGCAATGTTATAACTCTTGTTATGAAAATGGAAAATGTGGACTTTTTGACCGCTGTTGAAATGCTTGCAAAGAATGCTGGGTTAGAGATGCCAACAGATGTTGATAATGCTGAAATGCAAAAGCGCAAACGTGAACGTGACAGAGTCTATCAAATTTTACGTGCGACAACCGATTTCTATCATAATAACTTGTTAAATAATCACAACACAGAACAATATAAATATCTTCGTACACGTGGCATTAATGATGAAATGATTTCAAAATTTCAAATTGGTGCTTCACTAGATTATGATAGTTTGCCAAAACATTTAAAACAACTTGGCTTTAGTTATGAGGATATGACAAAAGCAGGTGTTATTGGGACAAGCGATAATGGTAGAGTTTATGACTTTTATGGCAGAAGACTGATGTTTCCAATTTTTAATGGATTTGGCGATGTGGTTGCTTTTTCAGGCAGGTCGGTTGAACAAAATGTTGAACATACAAAATATAAAAACACACCGCAAACCATTGTGTTTAACAAAAGTGAAATCATGTTTGGCTTTAACTTTGTTAGAGATTTAAAAAAGCAAAATAATATGCTTGACACTATTGTTATTGTCGAAGGGCATATTGACGTTATTGCTTGTCATCAAGCGGGCATAACGAATACAATAGGTTGTATGGGTACTGCACTTACCAGTCAACATACACGAAAAATCAAACAACTTGTTGAAAATGTAATTTTGTGTTTGGACGGCGATAGCGCTGGTGCAAATGCAACTTATAAGGCAATTGACGTGCTTAAAGAAGGCGGGTTGAACGTGAAAGTTGTTCGCCTTGTTGGGGCAAAAGACCCAGATGAATTTATCAAAAAATATGGTAAAGAAAAATTTTTGGACGTGTTAAGTTCAGCAATTGATTGTGTTGATTTTGTGCTGAATGACAGTGCTAAAAAATACGATTTAAATAATAATGCTGACCGAACAAAATATATTCAAGAAAGTTTAAATTACATATCAAAATTTTCAACCCCAGCAGAGCAGGAAGTGTATTTAGGTGTTGTTCAAAAATTGGTTAGGATACCTATTGATGCTTTGCGCAAGAGTTTGAATGCAACTCAAAACGAAAATAGGCAAAATGAGCAACAGTTGATTGTTCCAGAAAAAATCACAGACAATTATTTGATAGAAAGCAAAATCATGTTGCTTGCATCAATCCTATATAAAAAGGTTGATAACTTTGCAGATATCGAAGTGATATTCAGTGCCGATGACGAACTTAAACCAGTTTATGAATATTTAAAACAAAAGTTGTCCGAAAATAAAAACATATCAGTTGCTGGTTTGTTTGATGAATTTAATGTGAATAATAATTCGCTTATAGACCGTGTGATTAATTATAATTTCCCTGATGAAAAGGTTTTTAATGCTTATTTAAATGACACTATTAAGCGAGTTAAACGTTATGCTTTGGAGCAAGAACGTGAAAAAATCAAGCAAAAAATGCTTTCAGCAACAACTGAAGATGAACAAATTGAATTTTTGACAAAACTTCAAGACATCACAAACAAAATGAAGGAGTAATTGTGATAACAATAGATAAAAAAGATGAACTATATAAATATTTAACCAATCTTGGCGCACCAAATGTTGACGAGTTGTATCTTGAACTTGCAGGCCAAGGCAGATATAAAAGGAAAGATGTAAACCACTTTTTCCGCTCAACATTTGACAGCAGTATAACAGAAGAGTTAAATGAGCAAGATTTAGAATTAGTGATTGATTATTTTGCTGATTTAAAAAAGGTTAAAAAATTAAATAAAGTTGAATTGAATGCAAAGTTAAAAGAATATGCAACAAACCACAGCCAAACTTTGAAACATGAAATTGTGGCAAGCAAATTGTTGGACGTGCTGTATATGTGCATTGATTATAAAACTTTAAATAAGGACGAAGATTTGCAAGATTTGGTTCAAAATGCAAATATTGGTTTGCTTGATGCTGTGGAGCATTACAATCCAAAAGCACGTATCAGTTTTGATGATTATGTTGTGTTTTGGGTTAGAGCGAACATTTTGAAGAACAAGGAGAAAAATAATGGTTAATGTAGAAGAAATAGAACAAAAATTGCTTCAACAATTCAAAGATAATCATCAACGTAGTATTTCAGAAGATAATTTTGTAAGCAAACTTATCAACAAATATGACGATATTGATGCAGAACAAGTTGAACAAATTAAACAATTTATGGTTGCACATGGCATAACAATCACTGATTCTGTAAGTGATATTCCAGTTGATGATAAAGAATTTCAAAATATCATAAGCCAAATCAATGTCAATGACCCTGTTAAAATGTATCTTAAAGAGATTGGTAACATTCCACTTTTGACAGCGGAAGAAGAGAAAGAATTGAGCCGTCAAATCATTGAGGAACATAGTGTTGAGGCTCGTAACAAACTTTGCGAAAGTAACTTGCGTTTGGTTGTTAGTATTGCAAAACGTTATCAAAACAAACATAATATGCCATTATTGGACTTGATTCAAGAAGGCAATTTGGGTTTGTTTAAAGCAGTTGATAAATTTGATTACACAAAAGGATATAAATTTTCAACTTATGGCACTTGGTGGATTAGACAAAGTATCACACGTGCTATATCAGACCAAGCAAGATTGATGCGTGTGCCTGTTCACATGGTTGAAACAATCTTAAAACATAACAAGGCTGTGCGTGAGTTGTTGCAAGAATTGGGCAGAGACCCAACCCTTGAGGAAATTGCTGCACGTTTGGGCACAACAGTTGACAAAGTTGTTGAAGTTCAACGTATTTCACAAGACCCAATTTCACTTGAAAGCAAAATGGGGCATGAAGAAGATAGCAAAATTGGAGATATTATTCCAGACGATAGCGCTTTATCTCCACAAGAGATTGCTCAACAAAATATGCTTAAAGAACAACTTATGAGTGTGCTTGAAACTTTAACACCAAGGGAGCAAAAAGTTATCCGTTTGCGTTATGGTTTGGACGATGCTCACCCACGTACTTTGGAAGAAGTTGGACGTGAATTTTCTGTAACACGTGAACGTATCCGTCAAATCGAGGCTAAGGCATTAAGAAAACTTCGCCACCCATCAAAATTGAAAAAACTTAAAGATGATTTGATGGACGAAGATGAAGAAAAAGATAAAGGGAGAAGATAGATGGAAACAGTTGTTGATAAACAAATTTTGGAAATTCAAAAGTTGGATAGGCAAATCAGAGCATTGGAACGTGAAGTTGCAAAATGTCCAGCAAGTGTTGATTTTCAAAACTATAAAAAATTTATGGCTGAAGGTCGCACCAGGTTGGAACAACTTGAAAAACAAGCAAACGATATCATAAAAAATTATAATCTTGCTTCTAGCAAATTTGCACGTTTGCAAGGCGAAAGTGCCATAGTTAGAAAAGAGAATACAGAAAATATCAGCCTTGAAAATGTTTCAACACTTATTGGCGAAGCAAACAGTTTGGTTGGAGAATTGAGCGAAGAGAGCCGTCAAATGGAAGAACTTGTGCGCAAAGCGGAAGAAGTTGTGCGCAAATCTCAAGAACTTTCACAAAAGTTGACAGATGCTAAAATGCGTTCAGTTTCAATAAAAGCCCGTATTGACGCAAAACAAAAGGAAGTTGCACCAAAAATTGCTGATATTCAAAAGAAAATTGCAGAACTTGAAACTACTGTGAAAGATAAAGACAAATACGAGAAGTATAAAACTATGAAAAATAATGGTATTTTCCCAGTGTTTGTGCCACTTGAAAATGAATTTTGTGGTGGTTGCAAGGTGGAATTAAGTTTGAATTTTATTGAAAAACTTAAAAATCAAAAATTGCTTACTTGTGAACACTGCGGAAGAGTGATTATGTTTGAAAAGTAATTTGATAGGCTTGTTCTATTTGTAAAGTTGATTTCAAATGCTATTCGATTTTATATGTTTGGTTATTAATTAAAAACACTTTTCATAATTTAAAGTATGAAAGGTGGCAAATTATGGTCCACTGTTGTGGACTATTTTTTATTGTTGAGTGCGGTTATTGGTGTGGGTTTTGCGTCAGGTAAAGAAATTGGCGTGTTCTTCTTTAATTTTGGAAAGATGTCATTTGTAAGTCTAATCTGTTTTGGGCTACTTTATATTTACTTGTTTTACATTGTGTCCTATATCAAAAATAAATTGGAACTTAAAAGTTACAATGATTTTAACGCAAAAATATTTGGCGTTTTAAGCAAGTTGAGCACGGCTGTTATGTTGGTTAATTTTGCAATCACTTGTGCTGGAATGCTCGCTGGTGCGGACTATTTATTTGATACATTCTTTGGTGTGGGCTTTAAATTGCCGTCTTTAATTTTGAGTGTGATAACATTGTTGTTGCTTCGAGGGGGTATTGATAAAATAAGATTTGTTGCAAATTTTATCATTCCGGTTATGATTGCAACAATTGTGATTAATTCAATTGGTAATATAAATCCGTCAAATGTTCATTTTGAAATTTGCAATCAAAATGGGGTAGTGGCGGTGGTGTATGGACTGCTGTTTGGTGTAAACAATTTTGTTGCAGCATTGCCAGTTTTGTTTGAAGTGAAATTAAAAAGCAAAGGCAAATTATTTGCAATACTAACAATCTGTTTGATTATACTTTTAAATATACTTGTGTTGGCTAGCAATAACTTTTCAACAGATATGCCAATGTTTGAATTGAGTGCAAATATCAGTCCTGCATTTTACTATATTTATTTTGTAACT
>JBNMLD010000041.1:0-7372 GCA_050874685.1 Candidatus Onthoplasma sp.
ATCACAATCATTGACAACCTTGGCAGATTGCGTGCTTATAATGTGTTTGTTGAACCAAATTCAAAAAAGGTTGGATATATTGTCGGTGGTGCAAGGAAACGTGCAGCTTTCCACATCTTAAGCAGTAAACGCAAGGGTATTGTTGGTGTTTATTTCCAAAGTCACGAAGGCGAAGTTTTCTTCCAAGCATTGAAACAACCAAAACCAAAAGAAGAAAAACACGAAAAGAAAGACGACCAAAAACAATCAAAAGCTGTTGCCGTTGTTGAACAACAACCTTCAGCCAATGAACCAACTGAAAATAAATAAATCATATTAAATACATAAAAAATGTTTAGCAATTTGCTAAACATTTTTATTTCATTAAGATAACACAAACTAGATTTTAGATTATCTAATGCGCATTCTGTTACGCAATACAATGATTGTGATTGTTACACCAACTACAATAAGTGAAACAACAACAATAATAATGATTGCCCAGATGTTTAAAGGTTCTTTTACAACAACCTTGAAACTTGTGATAACATTACCTGAACTGCCAACAAGTTTTACGTAATAGTCGCCTGCTCCATCAGTTTTTTGTGAGATTGAATAAGTCATCAAATCCAAACTTGATGCACTTGTGATTTCACAAACTAGAATATCGTTGATATAAAGAAATGAATCGCCAACTTGTTCATAAATCATGCCAGGATTATAACTGATTTCAAAGCCATCAGTGGTTTGCTTGCCCAACTCAACTGAACACTCAATTGTTGGGATTTCATCATTCAATGTCAACACAAATGAAGCTTGACGTGTTGGGTAAATATTATCTTTAACTTCATAGAATATTTCAAATGATTGTTTGCCTGCATTTATATCCAACTTGTCAGCATTTGCCATAAGTGTGCTATATGTAAGCAATCTGCCATTCTCGCTCTTTTGAGGATTTATCAAATCCAAAAATTCTGTGGTGATATCCTTTCCTTCTTGGTTTGTCACTTTAGTGATTGTGTATTTTGCAATTGATGTCAAGTCGTAACTTGCACGTGCTTCATTTTTATTTAAGATTGTGAAACTTACCAAACTTTCAACTTCATATCCAGCAAATTTTGCAGACAATTTAACAACATAGTTGCCATAATTTGAGAACGTATAAGCAAAACCTTTTTGCTCTGGTGTGTAAGGTGAACCATTCAAAGTTGCTTCAACAGTTATAGGTCTAGCATTGATTGAATCATATATAAATGGTTCATAAACAGCCAATTCCACTGCGTCATTGAACACTCCATTTTCGATTGGAGAACCACCATTCATTGTGAAATACACATTTTTAACACTTGTGATTGTCAGCAATGAACCAGTTTCGTCCCCGAAAGTAAATTCATGACAATTTCCAGCCAGGTCAAACACTTCAAAAGAGTATTTGCCACTGCCTTTGATTGTGTAACTTACAGCCGAGCCATTGTTGTTTTGATTTACACTTTCAACCAAAATACCATTATGATAAATGTTTAATATGATTGAGTTTTTCTTTGTGATATTATCTCTTAAAGTATTTGTTTGATTGAATGTCAAAATCAAATTTTCACTTTCTGTCAAATAAACAGAAGTTGCAAACTGTTCAATTGTTGTTGGGCGATTTGTTGATGAATAACTATACTGAAGATTGCTGATAATTCGAGAATCTGCAGGTTTAGCCATTTCAAGTGTTGCAAAATATCTGCTGTATGTTTTTGTATAAACCCTATAAATTTTAAATGTTCCAATAACATTGCTGAAACTATCTTGATATTCAATAGGGTCAATATAAACAACTTTTGCCCCTTGGTCTTCTGCTATGACAGCAGTAAGTTTTTTGTTGCTTATATAGAGTGGAATATTTGTGATAGGTTTAATTAAATCTGTTTCGCCTTCCAATTTAAGTTTTGAAAGGTCAACTTGTCCATCTATTTCACTGAACTTGAATGAAGAATTTGCTTTGATTGCTTCCATATCCTCTGTTTGAACATAATATAGGTCAGTAAGCACAGCCACAACCGAGAACGCATAAACCTTGTTGCCCAAATACTTTCCATCTACGGTGTAAACACCAATTTCAAACCAATAAATACCCTTGCTGTTTGATTTTGTGTTTATGACATAACTTGTTTGGTCTTTAAGGTTGTAACTCGCAATAGTATTATCTGTCAAACTTTCATGCAATGTGTAAGTATAAACAAAATAATCATTTTCCATTGGTGTCCACATCAAATTCATCACGCCTGAAGTTGTTGAGCCAAATGGAACTTTTTCAAAATCTTCATTATAAGCAAAATTCAAACTATGTTCAACATTATCTGTATTCTTTAAACTTACTGCTTTTGTGTAACTATCCAAAACAATGTTATATGTATATTCCGCCTGATTGTTGTACCACAATTCAATTGAATAATGTACCAGTTTACCTTCATTTGTTGCAGTGAATGGCAAAACTGATATTGTTCCGTTGTCACCAATCTTGATGATTTCTGCCAAGCCTGTTGAAGAATATCTATATTTGATTGACTTGTAATCAGTTTCAACAACACCATTTCTTGTCACAGTAATTCCGTCATCGGTCAATTCAACAACATAGTCAACTTTTGTTCCGTCAATTGTGTAACTTACAATCAATTTTTTATAAAGTGTTGTGTTGTAACTGATTGTTGCAGTTGTGAAACCATAATAGATGTTTGCATTTTCGTAGTATTTATTATTTGTTTCAGTTGCACGTTCAAAACTTACACTATGGAAACTATCTCCAGTTTCTGTGTCAAACCTGTAAGTGGTGGTTTTGCCAAATGCGTCTGTCATGATGATTTGATAAGTGCCATTCAAACCAGTGATGACAGTTGTTTCATTTACAGCATCAGCCAAATAATATTTAAATTCGCCATTTTCAATTCTGCAAACATATTCGTTTGTTGCAACAGGAGAAACAACAACAATTTTGCTTGCATAGTACATGATGTTATCTTGCTCAACATTTGCGCCATGCAAATTTATACGATAATTGCCAAACGCATCAGTTTCAACAAGGTTTTTAACATTAAGTTCAACTCTATTATTTTGGTCATAATAAGTGATTGTAAATGATTGAGATGTTAATCTTGAAACAACTTTCAATGTGAAGTTACCAAAGCCTGATGTTTTGATTTCGTCACAAATTTCAGCAGTCAAACCTGAGTTTGTGAACTTTGTGTCAGCATTTGTGTTGAAAACTTTTGTTTCACCAGTCTTTGCTTTTTGCAATTCAATATGGAAGAATTTGTCTTCAGGTTGTTTACCTTCGCCATCGTCTGCAATGCTATTGATATCAAATAAGGTTATTGATGTTGTTTCATTATTCAATGTAACTCTGTCAGTCCTAATATTTTGTGTTGAATCAATATATGTTGCATTAAACGCAAAACTTAAATCAACTGTTTCTGGAGAATACAAAATCAAATATTGTGTTAAGTTGCCAGCGTTGTCTTCTTCAACGATTTCATAGTAACCAGTATCTTCACTCAAGAAGATGTTGCCAAAAGTTGTTGCTGATAAATTTGCAACAGGATTGTAGGTTGCAAAACTTGTGATAGGCATATTGAGTGTTATGCCAGCCAAACTATCCCATTTCTTTGTATATAATCTCTTGATATCGGTTGAAACAAATGGTGTGTTTTTATCAACAACAAATGCGTATAAATTTTTCACATCTTTTGTTTGATAATATTTTACAAATTGATTTGTAAAGTACAACCCAGATGCAGTATCGTGAACTGCCAAATCAAACATAGTGTCTGTTTGATTTTCTTCATTATAATAGTTGATTAAACTGTCAGCATTTTCAAGGGCAGTTGTGTTTGCAGTTGTTGGTTCACGGTCAATCACAATGGTATATATTGTTTCATAATAATAAACCAAAGCATTGCTCTCATATTCCGCATAACAATTTTTATATTTCGCATTGTAGTCATTGCCTTGAGAGATTTTAAACCTGATTTGTATTTTGTAAGTTAAATATTTTGCAGATTGAGATAAATCAATGTTGCCTGAACTATCTCTAACCAATTGTGTATCCAACAACACAATTCTGTTGCCATTTTCATCTAAAGCAAAATCAGTTAAAGACTTTGTTCCGCCAATATTTCTATACTCATAATTTATATATTTAGATGTAGCCCCTGTTGCTGTGATTTGGTCAACAACCAAATAGTTAGGGTCAACTTGTGCATTGCTCTTTGCTGTGTCATATTTTGGCAAAATGAGTTTTACAAATTCTGCATTTGTTGTTAATTCATAATTGCCTGTAAAGTTGTTGTAACTTGCTTTTGAAATTGCGGTGTCGATAGTATCCGCTTCTGCCACTGACGCAAAAGCATCTGTTGAAGGTTTTGTTGGGTCAATTGAGAATGCAATTGTCTTTTTGTTTGATGTTGCGCTTGAACTTTTTACATTGTCTTCAATCACAACCACATAGTCTCCAGGCAACCACAACCAACTGGTTTCATTGCCGTCAACAATGTATCTATTTTTCAATGCAGTTTTGCCATAAGCATCAAAATAGTTCACAAGATCAACATAGAGATAACCATTTTCGGTGTAATAAGCCTCTTTATCTGCCAATAATTCTTTGTATTCATAAGAACTGAACAGTTTAACAGGTGTTACAACACTTCCATTGTTATACAATGTTCCGTATTGATTTTTTGTGTCCATAAAGTAAACTGTAAAGTTCAATCTGCCAGCATAATAACTGCTTGCATTTGAACCGTCAAAATATTTACCCACAGGCACTTTAATTTGTGCTGGCAACTTATTAGTTACCAAATCTATGGTATATTTAACACTTTCTTGAACTGTTGTTCCGTTGCCATAATAGACCAAAGTTTTTTCAGTCAAACCAACTGTATTAAATTTATTAAATTCAGTTTCTTCCAACAAATTAATATTGATATATTGACCTGTTGTATCTGTCAAAATTCCGTCACGGTCAACAATAAACCAATATTCTTGTGGAGTTGCATTATTAACGTAATATCTTTTTACGATGTAAAGCCCTGCTTGAGTTTGATTATCTGCAACATTTATCGCTTTATAATATCTGTCATTTTGACCAACAACAGCATTTGCTTGCTCGCCGTTTGTAAACAAACTTCCAGTTGTGAAGCTATCATAGAAGTATAAGTTTTTGTTGCTTAAGTTGAATTGCTTTGTTATTGGATAATAATCATAACTGATTTCGCTGATTTGATAATCTCCACTGCCTTGTGTCCAATAGAAAGCGACATAATTATCTCTGGTTGCTTGTGCACCTGTAATATTTTTACCAGTGGACAATTCTTGATATTTGTTGCTTAAAATTGTTTCATTTTCAAGCGAAGCACTATCGTTGCTGAAATACACTTTACCCAAAGAATGGTCATCATTGATTTCAATCCAAATGTATGACCTTGAATCATTTTTAATCAATGTATTTTCAAAACCAAATTGGTTAATGCCATAGATATTGATTTTGCGTTTATACGCGTTAAAGCCTGCTTCTGTTGGCAATTTATTTTCTTTATTAACCAAATAATTTGGATTAACGGTTGCACTAGGTTTTGTGATTGTTTCGCCTGTTTTTTCAACATCTCCATTTTGATTGTATGTTGTTAAAATTTGGTTTTTAACTGTAAGGTAATCCGCTCCGTCATAACTGTTAAACAATGATTTAAGTGCTGAAGTGTTTGTACCTGTACCAACAAAATAGCCATTGGTTTTTAAACTATCATCAGTAATATTGTTTGCAAACATATCAATAAGGCTTTCTGTTAAAGTTTTATCAGTTTTATTTTGGTTAAATAAACTTATTGCTTTATGCGTGCCGAACTCAACAGTCACATTATCTGCATATACTAAATTTGCTTGTGTAAAGAATTCCGAGCCAATTTTGAAATATTGTTCAGTGTTATCAATCACAAACATATATTTACAACTGTTGCCAGCCTCATCAGTCAATTCAAATGTGTAAACACCCGCATTTTTAAGCACATTTGACGCATTGAGAGTGTTGTAAAGTTGTTCTGGTTTTTCAATTTTGAATGGGCCAGTTTGTGTGCCTAATTTATATTTATTCAAGAACCACACAGATGAAGATGAACTGTTAAATGCCTTTGGCATAATGCTTGCATCTTTTATAATAGGTGTGAAATAATAATTTGCTGTTATATTTGCACCACTGACCTTATCATTCCAATAAATTGTTGTATAAGCATCAGATATTGCCTCAATTTGCCTATAATATCCGTTATCATCAACTTGAACACGATATAAAACATTATCATTATTTGCAATCAAACCAACTGCATACATTGACACACCACTGATGTTTGTGCGGTCAATGGTAAATGAACGATAAGATTTTGCTTGACCTTCGTTTGTTGCTTCAATCAAGAAACTCGCACCCTCATTTGTTGCAATATCAGCACCCAAAATTGTGCCATTTGTTATTTCACGTGCAACAACCTGCTCACGTAATTGATTTGCGGTAAGGACACCTGTTCCGTTCGCCTTACTTTCATCTTTTGTTAAATATACATTTTTGATTGAGTAATATTTAACCACAATTGAACGTTCAAACACATCAGGAGTTTGCCATTTGATTTGAACATTTTGTTTTGTATATTTGCTTGAGCCAACTGGAACGGTATATTCGCCTGTGCGGTTGCCAGATTCATCAACTGCTTCCGCATAAACTTCTGCAACTGCTGTTGAATTTGTGTATCTAAATGCAAACAACTGATAGAAATCGTTTACGCCTGACAATTTAACTTTAACAAAAACAAGATAATAACCGATATCGTTAAACGTTGTTGTGTTGGTAATGTTTTCTTTTTTGATTTTGCCTGATGTCAGTGCTTCAGCCAATGTCTCTGCTGACATTGTTACAATTGGAGACAAACTGTAATAATAAAAACTTTCACTATCATCATAGTTCAAATTAGATGCAAGCCAAACCCCACCTTGGTTTGTGCTTTGATACATTGCGGAATTTATGTTAGCAATTTGTGGTTTTGTTGCTTTTGCCAAATTGACAGTGTTCATCAAATTGTCGCCAAGTGACGCATTTATCAAACCATCTTTTGAACTGTTAATGTAACCTGTGCGATTGTTTAATCCAACTTGATTGGTTTCATTTATGTCATAAACAATACCCAATCTTGTTTCAGTTGGTTGGTCATCTTTTAAATAACCATTTGGAACAATCAAAACAACTTTATCATTGACATGTTTGTTGATTTGAACATATCTCATTTGCGCTTCACTGTAACCAACTTTTGAATATTTCAATTCAAAGCCATAAATATCCAAACTGTCGCCATCGATTGTAAAGCCCATGCTG
>JBNMLD010000042.1:0-7254 GCA_050874685.1 Candidatus Onthoplasma sp.
ATTTTAATTTTGTAACTAAACAATTTTTTACAACATAAAAATATTTTATGAAAAAATTTAAAGTAGGAATTATCGGCTACGGCAATTTGGGTAAAGCGGTAGAAATGCAAATTTTGTCTAGTGAAGAGTTTGATTTGGTTGCAATATTTTCACGCCGAAAAAATGCAAACACAAAAGATTTTGAAGCTATAAATCAATATATAGGAAAAATTGATTTGATGTTTTTGTGTGTCGGTTCACAAAATGATTTAGAAAAAGTGGCATATAGTGTTGTGAGAAATTTTAATACGATAGATTGTTATGATAATCACAATAGGTTGAAGCAATATATTCAAAAACAAAATCAACTTGCAATTGAGAACAAAAAAATTGCCATTTGTGCGTTGGGTTGGGACCCAGGATTGTTTAGTTATATGCGTGGACTGTTTGATAGTTTAGATTTGCAATCTTGCACATTCTGGGGCAAGGGCTTAAGTCAAGGACATACGCAAGCAATAAAAAATCTGCCCAATGTTATTGACGCAATTCAATTTACAGTTCCTAACAACAATGCAAAACGTCAGGTTTTAAATGGGGTTTTGCCACAAAACACTTTTGATTTGCATAAGAGGTTGTGCTATGTTGTATGTGAACCGCAACATGAAAAGCAAATCAAAAAACAAATTATAACAATGCCAGATTATTTTGCTGGGTACAAAACAACGGTTAAGTTTGTAACTCAACAAGAGATTGACAAAATCAAATCGTTTGCACATAAAGGGGAAGTTGTTGCAATGTCTGGAGTGGCAGAATTTAAACTTAACCTTAAATCAAATCCACAGTTTACAGCCAAGGTGTTGGTAAGTTTTGCAAGGGCAGTTTCTAAACTTAACGAAGCAAACCGATATGGAGCATTTACAGTTTTTGATTTGCCATTAAATTTGATATTGAAAAAAGAAAAATTCCACTTCATTTAAAGTGGAATTTTTTATTGTGATAAATAACACTATATTTATGTGTACAAACAAGGTTTTATAATTAAAGTGTAGCATTTTAAATATAGTTTAAAATTAAAGCAAATCTATTTTTTTGTTGATTTTTTCTTTGGTTTTTCAACTATAGGTTTCCAACTTGCATCTATCAATCTGCCTTCGTCAAAACAAGCAACGTTAGGACATTGTTTACGATGAATGATAACACCTCTTCCAGTGGATACAAATCCAACAATTTCATCTCCGTACATTGGTCGGCAACAGCCTGCAAATTTCATCAAGATGTTGTTAAGACCTTTAAGTGAAACCTGATTTTCTTGCGGGTCAGCAAGGGTGATTGTGTTGTGAGAAACAATTTGCTCTTGTTCTGCTTTAAATTGTTTTTGAAATGCAAGTGCAAGTTTGTTTGCAATGGCAATAGGTTTTATTGCGTTTGTGCCTATAAGTGCATAAAATTCGTCAATGTCTGCAACGTTGTAATAGTCAATTATTTCTTGCATTGCATCGGTGTTGATAAGTTTGTTTACTGCATAGCCTTTATCTTTTATGGCATTTTCAAGCATGGTTTTGCCCAATTTTACATTTTCTTCTTTCATGTTTCGCTTGAAAAATTCGTTTATTTTTTTGCGCGCTTCACTTGTTTTGCAAATCTTCAACCAGTCACGAGAAGGCCCTTTTGAATTTGGGTTTGTTATAATTTCAACAATATCGCCGTTGTTCAAACTGCTTGTGATTGGAACCATTTTGTCATTAACTTTTGCACCAACACATTTGTTGCCAATCTCGCTGTGAATATTGTATGCAAAATCAATTGGTGTTGAACCTGCTGGTAGATAAATAACCTTTCCACGTGGTGTTTGCACAAAAATTTCATTATTATAAATATCCTGATTCAATGATTTTGCCAAATCTTCAATGCTGACATTTTCATTTTCCATCATCTGCCTTAACCATGCAAGGCGGATATCAAGGCTATCTTGTTTATTGCGTTTTTCTTTGTATAACCAGTGAGCGGCAATACCGTATTCAGCATATTGGTGCATTTCCACAGTTCGTATTTGAATTTCCACAGGGAAGCCTTCAAACTTAACAGTGGTGTGCAATGATTGATAACCATTTGGTTTTGGTATAGCAATATAATCTTTAAATCTTCCAGGTATTGGTTCAACTTCTGTGTGAAGTCTGCCAAGCAAGGCATAACATTCGGCAACAGTGTTTACGATTGCACGCACAGCAATAAGGTCATATATTTGGTCAAGAGTGTGGTCTTGCAGTTTTTTATAAATTGAGAATATATGTTTTTTTCTGCCAAAAACTTTGCCTTTTATCCCCAACTCGTCCATACAACGCTTGGTTAAAAGTGTCAACCTTTCCACAATTGGTTGGCGTTTGTGGAAACGTTTATCAACATCTTCTTGAATTTGATTATATTTTTCTGGTTGCAAAATCAAGAATGCACCATTTTCAAGTTCGGTTTTGTAATTGGACATGCCCAGACGAGCACTCAATGGAGCATACATCAAAAAGATTGCTTTTGCAATTTCTTGCCTTTCGTTTTTGTCAAACTCGTCTTTGTGACGCAACTTGGTTACAATCAATGCAATTTTAAACATTATGATTCTTATATCTTTAGTGATTGCAAAGAACATTTTTCTAATATTTTCAGTGTCTTCGGCAGAGTCAGTGATTTTGATTTTTTCCAACTTGTCCAAAATATTCAATGTTGCACTGGCTTCTGGATAGTCTTGTTCGGCCTGTTCGAGTGACAAAACATTATTAAGCACTAAAAAGTGGAGCAAACCTTCGCATTTGATTGTTTCGCCCAATTCCATATCGTCCAAAATTGCAAGCAATGTGTCTGCTTGATTTGTTAATTTTTCTGGTATTAATTTTTTTAATTCGTTTATTTCCATATACTTTTATATTCTAGCATACTGCAAAAAATATTTCAATATATCAACAATTCATTATTAAACATTTTTGAAAAAACTGTCTTTTATTGGGGTTAATGACGTGTGCGGTTATAAACAATTGAAGCCTTAAATATGATATAAATATGTATAGATTGAGTGTTGAACAGGTACTTAAAAAATTTAATAGCAGTTTGAACGGTTTAAGCCAAAATCAAGCAGATAACTTAAAAAAAGTTTATGGTCCAAACGAATTGAAAAAGGCAAAAAAGCAGTCATTTATTAAATGCTTCTTCAAACAATTTTTAAATATAATGGTTGCTATATTGTTGGTTTCGGCAGTGATTTCAATTACGATTGCAATTGTTCATAAACAGTATAGTGATTTGTTTGAAGGCTTTGTTATTTTGTTTATTGTTGTAACAAATGCTTTTATAGGCGTTTTTCAGGAAAGCAAGGCACAGGCTTGTATTGACGATTTGCAAAAATATTGCAAAACAACCGTAAAAGTTCTGCGTGGCGGGGTTACTGTCAATGTTGATAGCAGTTGCCTTGTGCCTGGGGATATAGTTGAATTAGAAGCAGGCAATATCGCACAAGCGGATATTAGGCTGATATCATCAAACAACCTAGCCTGCGATGAAAGTTCACTTACTGGCGAAAGTTTGCCAGTTGAAAAAAATTCGGATTTAATTTTCCATGAAAACACACCTTTGGCAGAGCGAAAAAATATGGTGTTTTCTGGCAGTATGATTGTTAGAGGCAAGGCAGTTGGTGTGGTTACAGCAACCGCAAACAACACGGAAATTGGCAAGATTGCAAACATATTGTTCAACACAAAAAAAGAAATAACTCCTCTTCAAAAATCAATAAACAAAATTGGCAAAATCATAACTTGGACAGTGCTTGCAGTTTGTGCAATTATTTTGATTTTTGAAATTGTTGCAGGGCATGGGGCACTTAATGCAATCATGACATCGGTTTCGCTTGCGGTGGCGGCAATTCCTGAAAGTTTGCCTGCTGTTATCACAATTATTTTGGCATTGGGCGTACAGCAACTTGCAAAGCGAAAATGTATTATCAAGCATTTAAATGCAGTGGAAACTTTGGGTAGTTGCGAAATTATTTGTTCGGACAAAACTGGCACTTTGACAATGAACAAAATGCAGGTTGTTGAAACATTTTTAAACAATCAAACGAACTGCAAACATGGTGAAGAGTTTGAAGAAATGTTAAATTGCATGGTAAATTGCAATAATGTAAAAATGCAAGATAAGACCGTTTCTGGAGAACCAACCGAACTCGCTATATATGAATATGCTATGTCATGCAAGAGCATCAAAAAGATGAAAGTTGTGCATGAAATTCCGTTTAATTCCAATCGAAAAATGATGAGTGTCATTGTTAACGATAACGGATTAAAAAGTTACGTCAAGGGTGCGCCTGAAATGGTCATTGCAAGATGTACAAAAATAATGCAAGATGGCAAAATTTCAACATTAACTGATGACCAAAAACAAAAATTAAGGCAAACAGCAGACGAAATGAGTGATAAAGCCTATCGTGTTATGGCTTTTGCATTTAAACAATTTGATGTGTTTGATTTAAACACAAACATTGAAGATGATTTGGTCTTTTTGGGTTTGTGTGGAATGATGGATAATCCTAGACCTGAAGTTAAGGCTAGTATAGAAAAATGTTTTAAAGCAGGGCTTAAACCCGTTATGATAACTGGAGACCATAAACGTACCGCTTTTGCGATAGCAAAGCAATTGGGCATTGCAACAGATATGGGGCAGGTGATAACAGGCGCTGAAATTGATGAACTGTCGGATAAAGAATTGGTAAAACGATGTGCGTATTATTCTGTGTTTGCTCGTGTTAGCCCGGAGCATAAAGTTAGAATTGTGCAAGCATTCAAGTCCACCAAAAAGATAGTGGCGATGACAGGAGATGGGGTCAATGATGCACCAAGTTTAAAAATTGCAGATATTGGTGTTGGCATGGGCAAGTCTGGCACCGATGTTGTAAAGAATGTGGCGGATATGGTTGTCACTGACGACAATTTTGCTTCTATCGTTGTGGCTGTTGAAGAAGGCAGAAAAGTTTATAATAATATCCAAAAAGCATTGCAATTTTTGATATCTACAAATTGTGTTGAAGTCTTTGGAATGTTGCTGGCATTGATGATTTTTCCGCAATATACATTCTTGTTGCCTGCTCAAATGCTGTTTATAAATCTTGTAACCGATAGTTTGCCAGCCTTTGCTTTGGGCATGGAAAATGTTGAGCCTGAAGTTATGTTGTCTCCACCAAGGGATAGAAGGGCAGGTTTATTTGGTGGCAAAGTTGGTGTGGCAATAATCTATCAGTCAATTTTGCAAACACTTATCGTGATGCTTGTTTTTGTGATTGGCATTTATTGTTATTCTGCTGAACAAGCGTCCACAATGGTTTTCTTCACAATTATATTTATGCAAACTTTACACAGCATCAATTGCAAAACAAACAATAATTTAAAACACAAAAATTTGTTAGATAATAAAGTTTTCAATATCTGTTTTGTTATCACAATGGCAATCAATTTGTCAGTTGCGTGCTTGCCATTTATGTATAAATTGTTTGGCTTAACATTCTTAAATTTTTCACAATGGTTGGCTGTTGCAATTGCATCGGTACTGATTATCCCAACATGTGAATTGATGAAATGTATATTTGAAAAAGAAAAATTTGAGCCAGTGAAAAATAAGAAAAAATTAAAGAAAAAAATAAAAAAATATAATTAAAATATCAAAAAATATGAAAAATAAATAAAAAATAATATATTTTTGATAATTTTTATTTAATTTTATTGAATTTTTTATTAGTTTTACAATTATTTAATAAATTTTGATAAATTTAATTTTCAAAACAAATAAGACCTTTTTTGAATAAATTTTTGATTATGGCAAAAAATATTTTTAGGAGGTTTTAGATGACTGTTTTTAACAAGAAAGTGCTTTCAATCATTGTTTATTACACTTTGGTTGCTTTGGCTATTTGTGCGGCTGGTTTCTTTGTGTTTGCTTTGGTGATTAATGGTTTGCCATTTTGGGCAAAAATTATCTACTATATTTGGGTAGGCTTGCTTGTTGGTGCAATAGTGTTTGATATTATTTGCACATGTACACATCAAGCAAAAACAATTTCTGGCTTTATCATTTATGTTTTAAGTTTAATGGCTGTGATTATGACAATGTTACTTTATGCTTTAAATGCAACAACAGCAGGTATTGAACCAACATTCTTGCAAACTTATTTGTCAACATGTTTGATTTCACTTATCACAACTGGCTACATGATTGCAACATGGTGTGTAGGAGAATCTGTTGTTGAACATGCAACAGCAAACAAAGAAATTGCAGATAAAGATTAAAAGTTGAATCATGATAAAAAAGGAGAATTTCACATCTCCTTTTTTTGTCTGTTATGTTAATAAAAATCTAATTTTAGTACTTGTCAAAATGATTTGCTTATATTTTTAAATTTCATTTGTATATTGAGATTTTAACCTAAAATAAAAACTTTTTACATATACTTTCACAAAGTCCAACCACCGTCAACTCTAATTATTTGTCCAGTGATAAATGAAGCTTTGTCGTCAAGCAAAAATTTAACAATATTTGCTATATCTTTTGGCTCGCCAATCCTTTGCATTGGTGTTTCGTCAATGATTGAATTAACATCGTCCTTAGAGTATTGACTGTTCATCTTTGTATTTATAAAACCAGGGCAAATTGCATTAACCGTTATTCCACTATATCCCAACTCTTTTGCAAGGGCAAGGGTTAAAGCATTAATTGCGCCTTTGCTGGCGGAGTATAAACTTTCAGTGCTTGAACCAACAACTCCCCAAACAGATGAAATATTTACAATTCTGCCATATTTTTCACTTATCATGTATTTGCTTGCACTTGAAATAACATTCACTGTCGATTTGACATTGTTATTAAAAATATAATCATAATCTTTGCTTGTGATGTCTTGAATTTGTTTTGTTGTGCTAACACCTGCGCAGTTTACAACACAATCTATTTTTTTGTTGATAGCAATTATCTTATCAACCAAATTTTTAACACTTGTTGTGTTTGTAAGGTCACATTTAAAAATTTCTATCTCACAATTTTTTGTATTGTTTTGTTTTAGCATTTGAACAGGAGCATCATTTTGATGATAGACCAAAAAAAGTTTGTTGCCTTTTTCAGCAAGTGATTTTGCAATTTCTATGCCAATGCCACCACTGGCGCCTGTGATTAAAATATTTTTCATATAAAAAGTATATCAAAATTTTTATTATTTTCAAATAAAAATCAAAAAATTTATTATTTTTTTGC
>JBNMLD010000043.1:0-7104 GCA_050874685.1 Candidatus Onthoplasma sp.
ATATTCATCATTGTGTTCAAGTGTTTGAACCTTAACATATTGTTTATCCGCAAACTCTGTTATTGGATTGCTGTTTGCAACTTGTTCCACTGTTGTTTCGTCATGATACAAATAATAAATGTAAGGTCTTGAATCAATTGTCCCACCGTCATAGTACACAATAGGGGTGATTTCCAATTGATAAACAGGATAATCCATTGCAACATCATTTTGGTCTTTTTTAAGTTTGTTTTGGAAAATTAAGTCGCCAGAATATGTAAATGTAATTTTAGTTGCAGGTTCGCCAGTCTCACCATTCAATGTTTCAGTTGAACTTTCTGTTCCATCTGCGTATTCATAACTGATATAAGATTTTAAATTGTTGTCAGTGTATCTAATAAATGATTTTGAAGAATACAGGTCTGTTGACAAATATGCTTGATTAACACCTGACACATCAGTAATATCACTGCCCAAAATGTGCAAATCTATGCTGAACACACCACCTTCAATCAATGATATAGTATAATAACCATGCTCGTTTGCTGTGTTAAGGTTGCTTGTCAATGTCACACTGCCTTTGTTTGCAACCATTTTTGATTGATAATAGTAGAAATTATCAAGATTGAAATTGATTTGATCATTTTTGAATACATTGAAATACAAATATTTAGTTTCTCCACGATTGTCCAAATATGGGTACTTTATCATTGCACAAAGTGAAGCAGTGTCTTCAAATTCTGTCAAAAGTGAACTGTCAATCAATGATTTGTTTGCAATAAATGTTTTATAATCTACTGCGAACATTTCATAAGGGTTATTGTTGATTTTCACTATCAATTTGTAAACGATTGTGTTTTTGTAGAAACTATAATCAATTCCGCTTACTTTTTTGTTGAATTGATAATTAAAACCGCCAAGCATAAACTCTTCTGGACAAGCAAATGTGAACACACCACGTTCGTCAACTCTTATCCAAGTTTTATCTTCAACATTTTCCTTTTCAGGGTCAAAAGCCAACTTTGTGAAACTACTGATTGATTTTTCTTGCTTGCTTGCTGAATTGACAAGTGCAAAATCTCCACGAGTGTTGCCAATCAATTTAACACTTAAACTATAAGTGCCTTTACTCAATTGCAACAAATAACTATCTCGAATATTTATAACATATTTTTGAGCAATATTTAACGTGTCAACATTTGTGCCAGTCCAATTTTCATATCCAGCATTAACCAAAGCTGAAATATTTTCTTCATAACTAGGATTTGTGTATGTAAGTGTTTCAACAACACCAGTGGTTGTATTTCTAAATGATAATTTTGCTGTTGTAAACAGTTTGTTTGCTTCCAAAATTAACACACCGTCATCAACATTTACATTTGTATAGCAAGGCATACGATGTACACAAATCGTATCGCTAGTAATGCTATTGACAACGTTATTTAAATTAGAAACTGCTTTGACTTTTACAATGTAATTGCCAACATAATCATTAAAGCCATCAAATTCATATTTATTGGTTGAAAGCACAACTGTTTGTTTGATTGAACTGTCGTTTACATCTTCAAATGTCAAAACATATTCAGTTGCGCCATCAATTTTTTGCCATTCTACAACACCTTCATTCACGGTTAAAATTGGTGTTTCCAACAAGATAACTTTGACTGCGGTGCTATACCCTGAACAGCATAAATTATAACCTTCAACTGCTGTTTTTGGCATTGATTTAACTTGAACTAGATAATTGCCAGAACTGAATGGAACAGTTGCGCCTTCTTCGTTTTTGTATCCATAAGGGAAAACTACACTGCTTGTGGTTATAATTGAAGGATAACTTGTTTCAACATAATTGTCTTGTTCAGCATCGTATTCAAGATACACTAAATTATCATTGCTTAAATATTCATTGCCATTTGCATCTATCAATCTAAATATGTAGCCTGCCAAAACATTTGTTCCGTTTGATAAGACATTTAACCCTGTATCTCCCCATGTCAAAGTTTGTGTTTTAACTTCGCTTGGGTCTGCCACCGCTGGAAGACTTACATTTGTTGGAGCAAACAAGCCATAGAAATCTGCTGATACAAGATTTGAATACAAGAAAATTTTGCCTGTGTCGCCATTTGCCAACACATCAAATTTTACGTTTTCTTTGATAAGTGAATTAACACCATATTTTAACACAACAGTTGGGTCAACAATCAATTTGTTGCCTTCAAGGCTTACACCTTCAACACCTTTATAAAGGTATTGTGTTTTGCCAGTGCTATCAACAAACCTTATCACACAGCCTTGCAAAGTTGCCAAGTCTTGACTTGGGTCAAATATTGTGTTTTCAAACAAGTCTGCACTTGTTTGGTCAATTGTTAAAACTATTAAGCCATCTTCAATACTTACACTTGGAGATGTTAATTTAACAATATCAATTTCTTCTGAAATTTGGCTGTTGGTATAACCATAATCTGTTTTTGAAACAGATTTAACAACCAAGGTCATATTGCCGTCATTCAAGCCAAAATCATAAGCACTAGTGATTAAATTGCTATTTAATTTAGTTAGACCTGATTCTGTCTTTTTAAATATATCCACCCCATCAACATTTTCTGGCAACTCAAAATAAATTTTTGCACCATCTGTTGAGTATATAGGTTTGTCAACAATTGTATAATCAAGTTGGTTAGACGCAACCGAATTAAACACATAAACAAGTTTTGTTACACTATTTTCATCAACAAAACTATAACTTGATTCTGCTTGCACAAAAGCGATTACACTTTTTGTTCCAGCAAGGTTTTTGCCATAATCATCAAGATTAAATGTGTAACTGTATTGTGAAGATAAACTTGGTGTTGGGTCAATCAATAAAGTTGCAAAATTGTTTTCATCATCTGTTGAATTGAAAACTTTTATCATAAATCTGCGGTCATAACTGGTAGCCAATTCATCAAAACTTATTCTAACCGAATTGTTACCATATTCTGTTGAATTATTTTTTGAAGAAATCAAATTTAAACTATTCGCACGTTTAATTAAAATTGTTTCGCCAATACTAGACAACATCAACTCTGTTTCACTGGTTTTGTTATTCAATGTGATGATTGTAACAGAATTAATATCTTGCACATCATCAGCAGGTAAGTTGTTGTAAATATAATCTACATCAAATTTGATTGTCTGTGATTCACTATCAACGATTGCTGTTGAATCTAATCTCAATAGGTATTTATTATTAACTAATAATATGTAGTCATTATAACCATAGGATAATGAAGAATTAAAACTGATATTTTGCTTATCTCTAACAGCCATATCAAAAGTTGCAGATGGCGCCAATTTTATTTCAACATTTGAAGAAAAGTCACTTGTTGCACTGCTGTCATTGTCATCATTGTGGCTAGCAATAAACTTGATTTTAATATTGAAGCTTGTCGCAGTCTCTGGCAAAATAGGATTGTATTTTTCGTCCAGCAAAGTTATGTAATAACCATCGCCTAATTTTTCTAACACAAGTGAAGGATTAACTGTTTCAAAATTTGTTTCATCAAAATTCACACTACCTAAACTTGAATTTATTTCAACTGCCAAAATTGCATTGTCTTGCATTTTAGTTGGTGTTATAACCAATTTGTTGCCAACAATTTCAAATTTGGCATCACTTGAATGTTTGTTGATTTCAATTGTTTGTGGCAAAGAATTTATATAAATGCAACCATCACGATTTTGCGCTGTAACAATCATTTCAATAATGTTTTGCCCTTCAACCAAACTTGTCAAAGCTGAACCGAATGAATAACTTGTTGTAATATCATGGCCATTAAGTTTCAAGACATAATTTGAGCCAACAAAATCTGTTGTTAAAGCATTGGTTAAATTGTTAAACATCAATGCTGGTGTATTTTCCCTTGCAAACTGATATGTTGAACTGATTGGAGAATTTAAAGTTGTTGAGCCATTACCAACAGCAACCAATACGAACACTCTATTTGCGCTTGATGTTAAATCAAAATTGTAAACAAGATTTTGAACATTAGTCTCGTTGTCGTTTTCAATGATATTGTAAGATATTGCACCCACAACTTCGTTAATTGTAAATTTTGGTTCATCTGCTTGTGTTGTGATGGTTGGCGCAGGCAAAACAGTGAACTCAAGGCTTGCACAAACTTTTTCTTGTTTGTTTTCAAGCACAGAGAAAATTGACGCATTGTCGCCTAATACATACACCTTGATTTGATAACTTCCAGCATCTAAATTCAAAGCATTTAAATCTGTTCCGTTATCTATTGTTTGAAGCACAGTGTCGTCTTTAATCAACGCAAGTTTAATGTTTGCGTTATGTTGATTGTTAAATTCGCCTGCTTCAACATTTATATATCCGTTTTCAATATTTGCAGTATCCACTGTTGTTAATTGAACAAATTGAACATTTGTTACAGCACTATCAATTGAAGAACTGCCATTGCCAAAATGTTTTATTTCAATGCTATACTCGCCAGATTGATATGTAAGCCCCAAATCAAGCAAGCTGATGCTCATTTCTTGCACATTTGCGGTATATGTTTGTGAATACAATTCTTGCTTGTCCGCATCTAAAATCCTAATAAGATATTGATGGTCAACACTTGCTGAAAATACTAGGTTATAGTTCACAATTTCAGCAGACACTGTTGGCATTTTTTGAACAACATATTCCGCTTGTTCAGATGATAAATATGCAATATCTCCATCAACAAAATTTGCTGTAACAAAAGCGGTATATTGTTTGCCAGATTCAAACGCGTTAGATGTAAAATCAATGGTATTGTTTGTTGTGGCTAAATTCAAAATAATATTCTTGTCTTGGTCAACAATTTTTACTTGATAACTTACAGCATTTTGAACATTGTTCCAACTTAAAACATTGTTGATGCAAGTCAAGGTTGGTTTTGCAAGTTTTGAAAATAATTTTGTTGCAATTTGATTTGCTGATTGAATTAAATTTTTTGTTCCGTTTAAAACAGGTTTAACACTGATTTTATAGTCATTGCCTGACACAAACAAAGTTTCAAAATTTGTGATTGTTTTTAAATCAAAATAGTTGGCATTTACAGTATATCTTGATGTTTGTTCATCATTTAAATAAATTGCATAACTTTCAACACCATTGATTGCTTGCCAAGATAAAACACTGTTAGCCATAGAAAGGTTCAAATCTTCTATACATTTCACATTTAATACAATCGTTTCTGAATCGTAAGCTGTGAAGCCTGTTGAAGCTTTGCCAACTGTTTTAACACCAACTTGAACAAATTTGTTTGCAAGTGTTTTAGACACAACAGACAAATCAAACGTTGAATTTGACGATGACCCAATAAGCGCATTGTCTATATACACTTGATAATTGTTTGTGTTAGATTTTTGAATAGTCAAAATACCATTTTCAACATTTATTGATTTTGGTGCACTCGCTTGATTGATTTTGATGGTTTGAGAGAAATTTGAATCTTCAAGCGCATTTGTGTAAGTTGGGACGGTTGCTTTTACTCTAACCGTTAAATCTCTGTCGTAGGCAGAAAGCCCTGCTGTAGTTGTTGAAGATTGAAGGTGCTTGTCATAATCCGCAAGAGAATATTCAAGCACATTGCCAATAGCAATGCTTTCGCCATTTATTTCGATAGTGTAACCATTAATAAATCCATCTTGACTCGCTGATGAAATTGTAAATGATTGTTTTTCTGCAGAATATGTAATTGTTGGGGTTGATAATTTGGTTATACTGGATACTACTTGAACAAGCATGACATCTTGAATTAAATCATTTTCATCTGCCACGGCCTTGATATAGGTTTTACCTGCTGTAAGTGCAGTGATTTGATTGTTCCTAGATGAAATAATTTTGTCATCACCAGAAATAATTTTGTAAGCCTTGTTGGTTGGATAACTTGGACTGAAATAAACATTTGGTGTGTAGGTTTCACCAACCAGCAAAACAACACCATCGGCAGATGGCGAATTAAAATAAATATTTTCAACTGCAACCTTTTGTTCGCACCCTGCAAACAACAAAGAGAAAACAGCAACTAACAAACAAATGATTAAACTTTTCTTCTTCATTTAGACATTACCCCTTTATGTCTTTTTTTGTCAAAATTAGTTTAACACATTTAAAATTTTTTATCAAATAATTTTATAATTAATTATAAATAATAAAGAAAAATCAAAACATAAAAAATATTCAAGAAAATATAAATTTCAGCAACTATAAAAATAAAACGATTTTGCTAAAATTTATCAAAAAATACGTTTTTATTAGGTTTTTTATGATTTTTTGTTAATTTTTTGATATTTTTTAAATTTTTTATTAACACAACTATTTCACATCAACCGACAAGTTTTTTCAAAAGTCATGAAAATTTATTAACAGCATAATATTAAATATGATGTATGAAGACTTTAAAATCTTAAATGATGACCAATACAACTTAATAAGTGAACAACTGCAAAATCAAAAAATTTGCTCGCAAGCAGAGATTGCAAACAAACTCTTTTTAACATTAGACCAATGCAAAAGTTTTTGCTTTGGATTAGATAATCAAGTGAACAAAAGGATTCAAAATGCTTTGTTGTATGCAAGAAATCAGTTGGACAAACTGATAAACAATGTAAACATAAGCTTCAACATCGACGCACATTCCACGCAAATTGTCACAGATTTAAACATATTTGCCTTTGCAAAAAAATTGATTGAAGCCGTGCAAACAGTTGAAGAATTGTTACATCAACCAAACAGTGAAAAATTTTCCCACTTCTCTTTGTCAACCACATCCACACTTTTAGATATAATAAATCAACTTTTTGATGCTTTGGAAAATAGCAACATTCATTTATTTAAGCACATGTAATTACTAAAATAATATTTATCGACAAATCGTCTCATCTCTTAAAATTGTAAAAACAATATACTCATCATATTTACAAACAAGTTAGAAAAAACCACAAAAAAATTCACAAGCAATATCTCTAAAAAAACAACATAAATATTAAAGATATTTTTTTACAATAATATTTTTAAGTGGTAACTTTTTTTAAATTTTAATTTTGTCAAAAATATTAAAAATAATAATTTTTTATAATAAATTTCTATAAAAT
>JBNMLD010000044.1:0-6992 GCA_050874685.1 Candidatus Onthoplasma sp.
CAACGAATTATTTTGATTGTGTGCGTAATATGGCACTTGAACCCATTGACCATTTACTTTTTGATTTTTTAAATCTTTAACATAACTGCCAACTTTGCAAATATCGTGTAAAAGAGCTATCAAAGCGATGCTTTCGTCAGACAAAAAATCTTGATAATTTGCGCCGTATTCATTTTGAATGTTCTTTTTAAATCTGTTGTAAACCATGATTGAGTGGTATGCAAGTCCACCGTCAAAGTTTGAGTGCCGACGTGCAGATGCTGGTGTCAAAAAGAAATCACACCCATTGCACAAATAGTCCAACAATTTGTCAGCGCCCTCACGTTTAATGTTTGCCTTGAAAATATCTATATATTCTTGCTTGATTTGCTCAATTGATTTGTCCATAAACTCTCCTATCTTGCAGAATGATTAACATGTAAATATTCATTTGCCTTTTTGCCATTTGGTTTTTTAAAAAACTCTTTATATATTAAATTCAGTTGTTCGTTTTGATAACTTGCATTTATTGATGATGTCGCATCAAAGTTAAACAAGTTGACACCACGCACTGAAACAGCCTTTATATTATTTTCTTGCCTTGGTTGCCCACCACCGCCAACACAGCCATTTGGGCAAGCCATAATTTCAACAAAGTCAAAATCAAATTTATGAATATTTTTAAGCAATTTCCTAACATTCATTGTGCCAGCAATTGCACATAGTTTTATTTGCCTTCCATTTAAATCTAATAATGCCTGCTTTGCACCTGGAAATTTTGGAACTGGCTTGAATTGGAGCATGTCATTTTTAAGTTCTTTGCCAGTTTCTAAATAATAGGCAGTGCGCATAACCGCTTTAGTCACACCTGTAGATGCTCCAAACATAACCCCAGCACCAGAAGCAACATCAAAAGGTTTGTCAAATGAAGATTCTGGCAAACTTGAAAAGTCAATACTTTTATCTTTCAATGCTCTGCCAAGTTCACGCACAGTCACAACGCAGTCAGTATCTTTGCCATACTCTCCACGCAAACACAACAAATTTGCTTCTGCTTTTTTTGCAACGCATGGTGTGATTGCAACAACAGCCAAATCTTCAGGTTTGATATTTTGTTGCCTTGCAAACCAATTTTTTATTGTGTTTGAAAGCATTGCAATCGGACTTTTGCATGTTGACAAATTTGGCACAAATTGTGGATAAAATGTTTCTGCAAAGTTAACCCAAGCAGGACAGCAACTTGTGAGATGTGGCAGATCTTTGTTTTGTTTTAGCCTTGACAAAAATTCATAAGCCTCTTCCATAACTGTCATGTCAGCACCAAATGAAACATCAAAAACATAATCAGCACCAAGTTGTTTTAATGCACTGACCATTTTGCCCGCAACAAATTCTCCAACTGGCAAACCAAACATTTCGCCAAGGCTAACCCTTACTGCTGGAGCAACAATCACTGCCACTTTTTTGTTTGGATTATCAATTAAAGTCATCAACTCATTGCAATTGTCTTGTTCAACAATTGCTTCAACTGGGCAAAAATTAGCACATTGCCCACAATTTATGCAAACAATGCTTTCACTGTCATATTTCCAAAACCCCGCAACACCCATTTGTTTTTTGCAAACATCTTTACATTTGCCACAAAGCACACATTTATTTTCCTTGCGCCTTATACTTGGGTTTTTGTGCGAAATCGGCACACGAATTTCTGCAAATTTATCCAATTTTGTTTTCCTTTGTAAAAATTATTTATTCAAAACCTTGATTGGGTTGCCAAGTTTAACATCTTTAAAAGTTGTTATAACATCAGCAACTTCAACCACCTTTTCATAAAAGTTTTTCATATTTTTTGGTCTCATGAAAAGTGAAACGTTATATTTTTCTGTCAAATCTTTTTTTGTGTTGTACACTTCAACAATATCATCATCGGCATCATATATCAATGCCAAATTTTGTTTCATATCAAATGTCAAGCCACGTTCTTTAATCAACATTGTAACAGGTTCAAAGCCAATGCTTCCACCAACGGCAGGCACATCTTGCCCAGTGATTTTGCCAATCATTGTATCATATCTTCCACCACCGCCGATAGCGCCAGAGAAACCGTTTGTATAATACTCAAACACTGTGCCAGTATAATAACCTTGACCACGAACAATTGAAATATCAAACAATATTTGAACAGTTGGTTTAACCATGGCACGCAAACTGCTTATCAAATATTTAACATCATCAATTATATTTTGTGGTGCTCCATATTTGATTGTTGCATCAATGCCATTTTCAAGCACATCATTAAGGCTGTCAATCAAAGTGTTGATTTTGGCAATATCAAAACCTTTTTCAATCAATTCCATCATCACCCCGTTGAGTGAGATTTTATCAATTTTATCAAGTGAAACGCAAACAGTGTTTAATTGCGCAACTTCAAAACCAGCATTCAAAACGATTGCATTCAAAATGCGCCTATCGTTGATTTTAACTGTCAAATCATCAAAACCGATTGAATTGTATGTATCAATAGATGTCTTCATAAGTTCAAGTTCAGCCATGATTGTTTTGTCACCAAACACATCAATATCACATTGAATGAATTGTCTGTCCCTGCCGCGTTGAGGGCGTTCAGCACGGAAAGAATAGTCGATTTGAATTGCTTTGAAAGGTGTTGGCAATTTTTCACGATTGTTGGCATAGAACCTTGCAAGTGGAACTGTTAAATCGTATCTTAAACCTTCTTCAACAATATCTTTGACTGTTAAATTTGGTTTTGTTAAATCCAATTTGTCGCCACGTTTTATTGTTTTAAACATAAGTTTAAGGTTATCACCACCATCACTATTGTCCAAAAAATCCAAACTTTCCAAAATAGGGGTTTGAATAAGGTTATATCCATTGCTTTGATAACTGCTTAAAATCTTTTCTTTAACCAATTCACGCACTTTTGCGTCCCTTGGCATATAGTCATTTGTTCCCCTAATGGGATTAAAGTTTTTCATTTATAACTCCTAATAATTGCATTATAAAAAAACCAACCTAATTTGTCAAACAAATAGATAATTTGGTTGGTTTAAATACATCATATTTAACTGCTGATTTTCTTATCTTTTGAGCAAAAATTGTAAAGTTTGATATTTATTCATTTGAAATTTTCACTTCACCACAAAGAATGTCGTTATACGAATAAGTTATAACCGAATTTAAATCTAACAGAGATTTAACTGTAAAAACACTGTTATAAACATTTTCAATTACCGCCCTGTAACTGCTGACCTTTCTTCTGCCACGGTTTACATCTAATTTAACTTCTTTACCTTTAAGTGCTAAAATCTTTTGTTTAATATTATCAACTGTGTTTGGCATTTTTTTCATAGTATCACCCTAAAACTATTTTTTGCGCAATATTAAAAATTAAACAGCACTGACAAAACAAGACAAAAACCTGCAATTTGTGTAACAATAAGTTCTGATTGTTTTTTATTTTCAATCCAGGCAAGTTTATCTTCTGTTAAAAATTTTGTGTTTGGTTCTTCAATGAAAATTTCAGCACAAAATCTTCCATCACCTTGTGCATTGTTAGCATACATAACTGCGGTTTTTATATTTAGTGTTTTAATTTCGCCACTGTTTGTGCGTTTGTTGCTTTGTTGGTGAACAATAAAAAAGAAAGGTCAAAAACCTTTCTTAATACTGCAAATTATCCATATCAAAGGTAAGCAGACTTGGCAATGTTTCACTAAATTCTTCAAACACTTGTTGATTTGGCAAATCTTTTTTTACCTTTAAATACATATTGTAAAGTTCTTCTGTTGATAACTTGTCCAACAAATCATAGAACTTTGAAATATCTTTGTTGTAACATTTAATCAGTTTTTTTTTATCTGTTATTGTTGAAACATCTTCAACGCCGTATTTGTCCAAATAATTGCAAATCATCTCACTAAAAGTTGAGCGAGTGATAACACATATACAACCCAAATAATCATTATAAGCAAGTTCGCCGTCGTTGTAATCTGCTGCAAACAAATTGTCAACATCAGAATCAGTTTGATTTTGTTGTCTGCTTTGAACATCAAAAACCAAATTATGAGCATCAACCACTTTCAATTCATTTTTTTGCCAGTTGTCTATTTGAAAAAAATATTCTTTTGCGTTTTCTTGTCTTATAATCATTGAATTGTAGATACAAGCCAACGAAACGATATCATCAACCACCGTGCACAGATAGGCTTGATTTGTTTCGTGACAAAAAATTTTAAATATCATTGTATCATGCGCAATCCTTATGCCATAGCAAAGATAATTTGTGCCCTTTACTTTGCCAATAATTGGTTCATAAATTGTTGGGTCTGCATCTTCAAACACATTGTGATAAACTTCAATTGTTGCTCGTTTTGAAACTTCGCCCAACTTTTCTGCGCCTAACAAAAAACTAAAACTGGTTGTGTATGCTTTTATTTCTTCCATGTTCAAATTATATCATTAAGTTGCAATTTGTCAATACCAACAAAAAAAATCAGTTTTTATATAAATGTCTTGTTTCAAAATTTATAAACTCCATATTAATGTATCGGCACATATCACACCACTACCCAACATTGACATAAAAACAAATAAAAAAGACTGATTTAGCCTTAAATCTAATCAGCCTTTTTATTTATAAATTTAAACACTATAAAAGAATGTTTTGCCCAATGATTATATACTAAAAATCTTCATCATCGTCAGCTGGTTTGCTGTCGTCATCATCGTCGTCATCATCGTCATCGTCTTCTTCATCATCGTCAATCATGTCAAGGTCAAGGTCTTCATCTTCCTCGTCATCATCGTCATCGTCTTTATCAGTGTCGTCACCAAATTCAAAATCTTCAACCAAACCTGAAGTGTCTTCCATTTCGTCTTGATCGTAAATATTATCGGTCAATTCGTTTTCGTCTTCATTTTCGTCTTCTTCGTCATCGTCATCAGCGATGTATTTGTGCCAGTCAGAGATTTCTTTATTTTCAGCTTCTTCATCAACATTCATACCAAGTTCCTGCTTGCAACTATCGCAAATTTCTTGGTCGTTTTGAACAAAGTTGATTTTGCAAATTGGGCAAAGTTCCAAATCTCCAATATCATCTTCTGTTGATTTGATTAACTTCATTTCCTTTTTGCAGACGTCACAATATTGATCTGATTTTTTGATGTAATTCAATTCGCATCTTGGACACAATATCCAAACTGGTTTAGTAGATTTTGCCATAAAACTCCTTCCCTTGATTGAATGCTTAAACAAGAATATTCAATCATTTAAAACTTATTTAGCGTTCACTTAATTGCTTAATATAGTATAGTTAGATTATTTTTATTTGTCCACTAAATTTTTATGCTTTTTTAAGAAAAATTTTTATTGAAAAATCAACCTATTTTTTTTAATGTGCGCACTAAAAAAGACCTTTAAGATAAAATAGTGTTTAAGCACCTTCAATCAACATTTTGTCAGCCACCAAAGCGATAAACTCGCCATTGGTTGGTTTTTCGTTTGAAGAATACACTTTTATACCAAATAAATTATTGATGTTTTCAATTTTGCCCCTGTTCCAAGCAACTTCAATAGCATGGCGAATAGCACGTTCAACTTTTGATGCACTTGTGTCATACTTTAACGCAATGGTTGGATACAATTTTTTTGTAATAGAGTTGATAATTTCAGGATTTGCAATTGCAAGTTTGATTGCTTCACGCAAGAATTGATAGCCTTTGATGTGTGCAGGGATTCCAACTGTGATGAATATATTTGTAATCTTTTCTTCAATATGATTGTTAGGTTTTGAAACAACAGCGTTGGTTTGTGAATTGTTAAGCAAAATGTCATTTGTACGTTCCAACAATGTTTGAGCGTCAAATGGTTTGATGCAATAATAACTTGCCCCCATGCTGATTGCTTTGTTGATAAATCCGTCAATAGATAATGAAGATTGAACAACAATTTTTGTGCCAACCTTATTTACCGATTCAAGCACTTTAAATCCATCGCAATTTTCAAGCACGATATCCATAATTGTTACATCTGGCTTTTTTGTTTTTATTAATTCAATAAGTTCTGTTCCGCTTGATGTGGTTGCAACAACATCAAAGTTGCTTGAACTGAATTTGTCCTTTAAAGTATTTAAAACATTTTTGTCTTCATCTGCGAGTACGATTGTAAATTTTTGCATAAAAAAATTTCCCCTTTCGATATTTAAATTTAAGGATAATACCTTATAAAACCATGCACCGCTATTAAGTGCTGATGTGGTTTTTTAAACAACAAATTGATTTGTAAAAAATGTGAAACAATTTATTGCAGTCAATAAAGTTAAAACTTAAAGTTGTAACTATTGCCAGTTGTTAAATCTCAATACGGTTTGATTACAATCGCGCGTTAAGCAACCAATCCTTTTTAAGTAACATGACGATATGATAACAAAAAATCTGCTAAAATATCGATAAAAATTCTGCACTTATTTGCTTATATTTGTGAGTTTTTAACAATATCACAACTAAAATGTCGAAATTGACTTTGTCAAAACAAAAATTTGGTTGCAAATTCAAATATTATCATGGTTTTTGTTGCAATAAGTAAATTTGCCAATCAATAATTTGAATTAAAATCCATCATTATATCGGTTTATAAATTTGTTTGTAATATTGTGTTAGACCACAGACAAAAAAACATAAACAGAATTTTAACCTTTTATATCATATTTAGCCTTTTAAACCTATACATTATTAGGACAGGAGGTTGTATGGAAAACAACGAAGCAATCAAATTATCTTTTGCCAAAAATTTGGATAAATTTAATTTTAGCACACTTATCAGTGTCCCTATTGACACAAACGTAAACATAAAAACTATTTTAAACCTTGACTCAAACCTTGTTGAAAAAAAGGTTGAAACTGGTTCAGGCAAGGCTGTTGTTTCAGGCAAAATAACTTTAAATATTTTGTATGTTGACACAGATAACATGACAAACACATTGACTGAAACACAA
>JBNMLD010000045.1:0-6812 GCA_050874685.1 Candidatus Onthoplasma sp.
ATTTTGTCCGCATTGACCATGCAGATGTTATAAAATTGCTTAAAAATGCACCTGTAAAATGGGAATTTCAACCTGAAGAAGGTGGCGATATTGCCAAGGAACATGAAAAATATTTGACAGAATATTTTGGCGGACCAGTGTTTGTTAAAAACTGGCCAAAAGATATCAAAGCGTATTATATGAAGTTAAACCCAGATGGCAAAACTGTTGCAGCCGTTGACCTTGAAGTGCCAGGTGCTGGCGAACTTATGGGTGGCAGTCAACGTGAAGAAAATTATGATAAAATGCTTGCTCGTTGCAAAGAAATGGGTGTTGACACTATGCCAATTGACTGGTATTTAAATTTGCGTAAATTTGGCAGTTGCGTTCATTCAGGGTTTGGTATGGGCTTTGAACGTCTTGTTATGTATTTGACAGGTGTTGAAAATATTCGTGACGTTATACCATTCCCTCGCACACCAAATAATTGCGAATATTAATCTAATAAAATTGTTTTGATATTGACAATTCACATTTTGGTGTTAGAATATTGTCATGGACAAAATATTGATTAGGTGTGCAACCACCTTTAAAAGCAAAGATTATGGTGTAACTTGTTGCAAGACAAAAGACAATAAAGAATGTTTGATTATTAACAGCAAAAAAGAATCATCAATTTTTTGCATTATGGTTGTTGATGAAAAACTTGAAAAAGTTGCTTTTTTGGATTATTCTATTGAAGCGAATAAAAAAACTTTATTTGTTAATAAATTGGAAGTTTTACCAGACTTCCAATTTGTCGGTATAGGCACAATGTTGTTAAATTCAGCAGGGAATATCTGTAACAAGCTTAATTTTAAAAAGTTAAAATTGATTAGTTTAACAACTTCACTTGGGTTTTATCAAAAGTTGGGGTTTGATGTTTATGAACTTGCAAAAGATGCAATTTATATTTGTGAGTATCCAATAAAAAAAGAAGAAGCTAATCAAATATTAATATAGGAGAGTCAAGTGAAAACATTTTGCGATTTAATTGAAAATGCAAAAGAAAATGGCTATAAATATTATGAAACAACAACCTCTAACGGAAAGCCATGTGTGGTTGTTGTTCGTGAAGAGACAGAAACAATTTTTGCATACCTTGAACTGGACGGAAAATTGGTGAAAGTTGCACAGGCAAAATACACATTTAAAGCAAAAGGCACAAAATTATATTTATTTGTTATCAAGGTTGAAGAAGATTTTCGCAGACAAGGCATCGGCAGATGTGTTATGGATAGTTTGTTAAAATTTTCAAAAACCACAGATTGCGAAGAAATATTTTTGATAGCCGCTCAAAAGGTTAAAAACTTTTATCAAAAAATTGGGTATAGCGAATCAGGCAAAAATAGAAATGGATTTTCAATTTTACATATAATGACATCTGGTGTAACAACTCAACCCACAGTGGAGTTAGGTTTTACAAATTAAGTTTTCAATAAATTTGAAATTAAAGTTAAAAAGATTGATTTATTTGAATATATTTAATATAATTATTGAAATAAATAAGGAGGGTGTTATGGCATTTGTTAATTGGATGGATAAATTACCACTTTGGGTGAAACTTATTTTCGCTTTACCTGGTTTGGATATTATCTGGGCAATTTATCGTATCGTTAAAGGTGCAGTTAAAGGTAAAACAGGCATCTTGCTTGGTGGTATCCTTTGGTTGTTGCTTGGTTGGGCCATTTTGTGGATTATCGACTTTGTAGGCATCTGTATTGCTAAAAAACCTGTTGTTTTAGCATAGCTAAAAATAAAAACACCAATTGTTTGGTGTTTTTTTGTGCTATTTAATACTATTTAAACATGATATTGCTTAATTTTAAAACATTATCAAATCACTTTTTTGCAAAAAAATCTTTAATAAGACCTTCTTCAACTTCGCCGTCTAAATAAGAAAATGTGCTGACCTTTTTGCTGTTTAATTTGGCTTTCAAATCTGGCTGAATTTTGATATCAACTGTGTTGTTAAAATAAGATATAATTCGATTTACACCAAATGAAAAATGAGTAGTGTCGTTAAAAATTATATGGTCAAAGAATTGTTTTCTCATAAGGTTGCAAATTTGCAACAGTTCTTTTGTGGTATTCAAATCTTCCATGCTAGGGGTGACCTGACCAAATGGGTGAGTGTGACAAACTAAAATGCTCATAACATTGTCATCATTAATGAAATCTGCAAAATGTTTAGTGTCAATTTTTATGCTGACATCATTTTCGCCTTTTAATGTTTCATATTTAACAACTTTGTTTTGACCATTTAAACAGATAATATAAAAATCTTCTTGTTTATGTATTTCAAATTTGTTTCTAAAAAATCTTACGCAAGAGTTCACATCGTTCAATATATCCAATTTGCCTAGACTTACACTTTCTTTATAAATGCTAAAAACTTCAGGCAATGATGTCAAAAATTGAGCAGTGCGTGCGCCAATTCCATCAATTTTTTCAAGATATCTTGGGTCAGCATCAAGAACATTTGCAACTGAACCAAAAGTGTCAATCAATTTGTGGCCAAGTGGATTTGTATCTTTCCTTGGTATTGTAAACCATAAAAGATATTCAAGCACTTCATGTGGTTGCAAAGAACGCAAGCCAAACTTTGTAATTTTTTCTTGCATGCGTTGGCGGTGACCGTTATGATTTATGTCCAATTTGCCATCATCATTGTCGTTATTTTTCATAAAACTTACCCTTGTTAAATTGTATCACATAAAAGCGCAAATTTCAACAAATTTTAAAAACGTTATCATCTTAACAAATATTATTTTTTACAATATAAAAAATGTGTCTAAAATTATTGATAAAAATTTTGTTTAAACTCAAAAAATGATATTAATTCAAATTTAATGTGTTATAATAAAAATGGGTGAAAGTATGAAAAAGTTTTTAAAATCATTAGTTTTAATTTTTATTATATTGCCAGCAACGTTTTTTTTGACAGCATGTGGAACACCAACTGTTGTTAATATTGAAAAAACAAATACAACAGACAATATGGTGATTTACACAATTTATTATTCAGATGGCAAAACATCAAGCATAACAATTGAAAATGGCAAAGATGGCAAAAGTATTGATGTTGAAGCTTTGTATCAATTAGGAGTGTCAAAAGGTTTTTACACTGATGATTTAAACGGCTATCAAAAGTTTTTAACAGATTTGATGAATAATAATGAAAACGCAATAACAACCAATGCAGGAGTTTCAAAAGCATTGCAATCAGTGGTTAGTGTTTATGCAAAATTTCAAACTCCATCTGGTTCAGTTTTTAGTTCTTCTGCAAATGAAGTTATGGGTGGCTCTGGCGTTATCTACAAAATGGAAGCAGAGTACAGTTATATAATTACAAATTATCATGTTTTGTATGACAACAAAGCATCGAATTCAACAAAACGTGCCGATGCTGTATATATCTATCAGTATGGTGTTGATAAAACATTAACAACCTCAGGCAACAATTATGTTTTTGGTGGCGGTGCTGTTGAATGTACTTATATCGGTGGTTCAATGAATTATGATATTGCAGTTTTGCGTGCAAAAACTTCAGATTTAGTTAAACACAATGCTAATGTTCGTGCTGTAGATGTTGCAACAGGTTACAGTGTAAGTCAAGATGTCTATGCGATTGGCAACCCTCAACTTGAAGGTTTGAGTGTAACAAAAGGTGTTATTTCAGTTGAAAGTGAAACCGTGAAAATCACTGCCGCTGACGAAACCACAGAAATAGGTTATAGATTATTGCGTATGGACACAGCGATAAACGGTGGCAACTCTGGTGGCGGTTTGTTTGATGCAAACGGTAATTTGGTTGGCATTGTAAATGCAAAATTGGTCTATGTTGACAGTGAAAAAACTCCAGCAGAAGGCATTTCTTATGCTATTCCTTTTGATACAGCCACAAGAGTTGCGGATAATTTGATGCACTATTATGATATTCAAAAAACATTCACACCAGTTCTAAGATTAACATTAGGTATAAGTTACCAATCTTTAAATTCAAAGCAGGTGTATGACCCTTTAACAGGCAAAGTTAAGATAGAAGACCAAATTGTTGTTGCTACAGCACCAAGTTACGGCACGATTGCATTTGAAATGAACTTGCAAAAAGATGATATTGTAACAGCATTTACAATCAATGATAAAACGTATCAGTTAAGTCGTTCATTTGATTTGGGCAATTTGTTGCTTGAAGTACGTGCTGAAGATGTTATCGCAATCAGTTATATTAGAGATGGTGTAACATACACTACAGGTGCGCACAATGTACTTTCAACAGAACTCAACAAAATATATTAATGGTTTGATATGATTAAAATCAAAAATACAGCACATATAATGCTGTATTTTTTAATCTAAATAATATTTTCAACAAAATTTACATTTCTTTTAAACTGTCAATGCAAATAATGTTAAAACCAGTTTTTAAACACTCCTTAAGGCTTAAAACCAAATTGAGTTTTGCTTTTGTTGTTGCAATATTTCCGTCAAGCACTTTTGTTGTTGTGTAGAAGTGATTGAATGTTTTGCACATTTCCATAACACGTTTTGCAACAATGCTTGAATCACGTTTATCAAGAGCGGTTTGCAATATTGATTTAAAATTGTTAATCATTTTAACAAGTTCAAATGCATCAGTATTGAAACATGTGTAATCTGGCAAAATTTCAATATAGGTTTTATCTTGATTGATATCTAAATTGCTATTATTAAATTTTCTTAAAATGCTTTCAAGCCTTGTGAAAGTGTATTGCATATATGGGGCAGTTTCACCTTCAAAAGAGAATGCTTTTTCCATATCAAAAACGCAGTCTTTAACACGTTCAACTTTCAAAACACTATAGTTAAGCACGGCACGTGTAACTTTGTTGGCAACATCATCAGGGTTTTCAATCTCAAAATTTCTGTCTTTAATGATGTCAACCGCTTTGTTGTGAGCATATTCAATCAGGTCAACCAGAACAGCCTGTTTGCCACGTCTTGAACTGATTTTGCCGTCTGGCAAACTGAATCTGCCATAAGCGATATGTTCCAATTTGTTGTAATAGTCAAGCCCCAACAATTCAACAATCTTAAACCATTGTTTAAAGTGTAAACTCTGAGCAACATCGGTTACATAAAATATTTTATCAAAATGATAATCATTGTATCTGTCCATAACTGCGGCAAGGTCACGACTTGCATAGAGAGAGGTACCATCATTTTTGATTATCACACTTGGTGCCATATCAAAAGCGGTCAAGTCCACAATTTGTGCACCTTGGCTTTCAGTTAAAAGGTTGGCATTTTTAAGTTTTTTAACAACATCTGGCACAAATTGATTGTAATAGTTTTCGCCACGGTTGTCGTCAAATTTAACACCTAACAAATCAAACATACGTTCACCGTCTTTAAGTGCAATGTCAACAATTTGTTGATAAATAGGGTAGATGACGCTATCTTTTTCTTCAATCTTCTTGAATATATCACGGGCAAGTTGGCTGTAACTTTCGTCTTCCGCTTCCATTTGATTGAACTTAACATAATATTCTTGCAAAGCATCATTTCCACGTGCTTTAACATCTTCCATGCTTCCCCATTTTTGCATACCACCAATGATTTTGCCAAAAGGTGTGCCATAATCACCAGCAAAATCAAGACGTTTTACCGTATAGCCAAATTGCTCACACAATCTGCACAAACTTTCGCCAACAATCAATGATTTTAAATGGCCGATGTGCAAATATTTTGCAAGGTTTGGGCTACCATAATCTACACAAACCACTTTGCCGTTACCAATATTTGATTTGAAATCGTTTTCATTTTTATATTCGTTTAAAACAGTGTTGGCGATTTGAGATTTGTTTAAAAAAAAGTTTACATAGCCAGCAACAACTTCAACATGGTCAATCAATTCGTTTGGCGCAAGGCTTGAAGCAATTTGATTTGCAATATCCATTGGGCTTTTGTGCATGGTTTTTGCAAAGGCAAAACATGGCAAACAATAATCACCTTTGTCTGCACTGATTGCTTCAATAATTAAATTTTCAACATTTATGTCAGCATTCAAGTTGATGCTGTCTGCAATTAATTTCTTGATATTCATGCACCAATAATAGCACAAATCAATAACTTTTGCAATAGTTTAAAGTTTAGATTAACCACATTTCAATTATAAAATATGGTTATTTTTTTTTATCATTTGAAAATTGTTTAAAAGTTGGTTTTATGTGCAATCTTGTTTTAATATATCAAGATAAAGGCAATCAACATTTTAACAACAAAAAACACAAACCAAATAATGTTGGGCTTGTGTTATAATTTAATTGTGCTAATTTAAAACTGAAGAAGCAGATTTTGTGTATGCTCTGGTTAAACCGCCAGCACCAAGTTTTATTCCACCAAAATATCTTACAACGGCAACAAGTGCGTTGGTAAGATTTTTCTTTTTGATAACATTTAAAATTGGGTAGCCTGCTGTTCCATTTGGTTCGCCATCATCGCATGCCTTTTCGCTTACACATTCTTTGTTGTAAACATAAGCATAGCATATATGGGTTGCCTTTTTATGTTCTTTTTTTAAATCTGCAATGATTATCTTTACGTCTGCCAAATTTTGCAAATCAAACTTATACGCCAAAAATCTAGATTTGTTTATTATAATTTCTTCCATAAAACAATTATATAAATTATGATATATTTTAACAAATAAAATTATTGATATAGAAAAAATAATTATTAAAAATGGCAATAAATATTTCACTAAAAATATATTCTTAAATAATAACAAATCGAATTTATAGGCTTAAATA
>JBNMLD010000046.1:0-6603 GCA_050874685.1 Candidatus Onthoplasma sp.
ATATTAAATTAAAAAGGAAATTAAAATGAAATCAGAAAAACCTAACCCGTCAGTGACAGAACCGGACACGGAAGCAACTGACAATAAACAAACAAAACAAAAAACAAAGGACTCACACAAATCTTCACGAAATAAAAAATGGGTATGGCC
Organism: Candidatus Onthoplasma sp.; assembly: GCA_050874685.1. GTDB lineage: Bacteria > Bacillota > Clostridia > Christensenellales > UBA1242 > Onthoplasma. Next base: position 151 of record JBNMLD010000046.1, read on the forward strand.
TATTATTGTATTTGTAATGGCTGTTATCATCTCATTGATTTTTAGTATGTTGAGTGAATGGGCATTGAGCAGTGCTGGGACTATTATTGCAGTGATAGTCATTGTTGTGTTTATTGCATTAAGTATAGTTTTTGATATGCTTGGTTTGGCGGTTGCAAGTTGCAATGTGGAAGATTTTCATGCCATGGCAGCAAGAAAAGTTAAGGGTAGCAAACAAGCATTGTCTTTGGTTAAAAATGCCGACAAAGTAAGTTCAGTCTGCAATGATGTAATTGGTGATGTGTGTGGCATTTTGTCAGGTTCTGCGGGTGCTGCTTTGCTTGCAAACATTGCTTTGACGGCAGGCTCATTCAAGGCGATATTTGTTTCAAGTTTGATTGCAGCAATCATTGCAGGATTTACAATTGGTGGCAAAGCAGTTTTCAAACGTGTGGCTATAACACATGCTACATCAATCACTTTAAATTTTGCAAAATTAATAAACTTCTTTACACATAAAGGTTAGCACATTTTATAGCAAACAATGATTTTGTTGGTTTAAAAAATTGAAGGTTGATAAAACAAAATAAAAAGACGGAACAAAATGCATTCCGTCTTTTTTGTGTAATTATTTTATTTTGCGTTTAAGTTTTGCAATTTCTTCTCTAAGTTTGATTGCTGTTTCAAAATCTAATTGACTTGCAGCTGTGTTCATCATGCCTTTTAATTGTTCAATTTGTTTCATGATTTCAGATTTTGTAAGTTTTTTATCATCTTCAACATTGTTCTTTAATGTGTCCACAATTTCTTTTTTGATTGTCATAGGTTTAACATTGTGTTCAATGTTGTATGCTTGTTGTTTTTCTCGCCTGTAATTTGTTTCGTCAATTGCCTGTTTCATGCTGTCGGTCATATTATCCGCATACATAATAACTTTGCTTTCACTGTTGCGGGCAGCACGTCCAATGATTTGGATAAGTGAAGTTGCGCTTCTCAAAAAGCCTTCTTTATCCGCATCTAAAATTGCAACCAAAGTAACTTCTGGCAAATCCAACCCTTCACGAAGCAGGTTGATACCAACAAGCACATCAAATTCGTCCGCACGTAATTCGTTTAAAATTTTAATTCTTTCCAGTGTGTCAATATCGCTGTGTAAATATTTAACTCTAACACCATTTTCGCCAAAGTAAGTGCACAAATCTTCTGCCATCTTTTTTGTTAATGTTGTGACAAGGACTTTGCCTTTTTTGGCAACGGTTTTGTTAATTTCGTCATACAAGTTGTCAACTTGACCATTGCTTGGACGGACTTCAACTTCTGGGTCAAGCAAATATGTTGGACGGATAATTTGTTCAACAGTATTGCCAGATAGCCCAAGTTCATAAGGATTAGGTGTGGCAGAAACATAAATTGCTTGTCCAATTCTATGTGTAAACTCTTCAAAATTAAGTGGACGGTTGTCATAAGCGCTTGGCAAACGAAAGCCATATTCAACCAAACTTGTTTTACGGGCACGGTCGCCATTGTACATACCACGCACTTGTGGCAAAGTTATGTGACTTTCGTCCACAAACAACAAAAAGTCTTTTGGGAAATAGTCCAGCAAAGTGTAAGGCGGTTCACCTGGCTCACGACCATCAAAATATCTTGAATAATTTTCAATGCCTGAACAATAACCCATTTCCTGCATCATTTCAATATCATAGTTTGTTCTTTCTCTTATTCGTTGAGCTTCAATGTATTTGCCTTGGTCAGCAAAATATTTTTCTCGCTCAATGGCATCTTTTTTTATTTGCTCTAAAGCTTTTTGCAGTTTTTCGCTACCAACAGCATAGTGGCTTGCTGGGAAAATGAACGCATGTTTCAACTTTGCAACCACATGACCTGATACCACTTCAAATTCGCTGATAGATTCAATTTCATCATCAAAAAATTCAACTCTTATTGCACGTTCACTGCTGTCGGCTGGGAAGATATCCACAATATCTCCACGTGCACGGAAAGTGCTACGGTGAAAATCAATATCATTCCTTTCATATTGAATGTTTATCAATCTTTTTATCAAGTCTTCACGTGAAAGTTTGTCGCCAATACGCAATGAAATATGCAAATCATAATATTCTTTTGGTGCACCTAAACCATAAATGCAAGACACAGACGCAACAACAATGGTGTCACTGCGTTCAAACAAACTGCTTGTGGCACTGTGGCGCAATTTATCAATCTCATCATTTACACTCATATCTTTTTCAATATAAGTGTCACTTGAAACAATGTAGGCTTCAGGTTGGTAATAGTCGTAATATGAAACAAAAAATTCCACACGATTATTTGGAAAAAATTCTCTAAATTCATTGCATAATTGTGCAGCCAAAGTCTTGTTGTGTGCTAAAACCAAGGTGGGGCGGTTGACTTGTGCAATAATGTTAGCCATTGTAAAAGTTTTTCCGCTTCCGGTCACACCTTTAAGCACTTGGCTTGTCAAGCCGTCATTAATGCCTTCAACAAGCGATTGAATTGCTTGTGGTTGGTCGCCAGTTGGCTTGTATTTTGATTTAAGTTCAAAATTTCTATATTCCATATCATTATGATACACCAAAATTGTTAAATTAACAAGTGTATTTAAAAAAGAACTCAAGTTGCAATTTCAACTTAAGTTCAAAAAAATATCAATTAAAATAATATTGACGGATAATTTTAAAACCTGATTTTAATTAATGCAAATACCAAACCGATTATACCAACCAAAAGAGCCAAACCAACCTTGGTTGCAATTTGATACCACAGGTTGCGTTTATTGTTTGTAAGTTCACGATGAAAGCCTTCGCCTTTAATTTTAAGTGAAACGCAATAAACAGGGCTACCCTTTTTATCGCTTTTAAACAGTTCAATGTAGTTGTCATAACTTAAATTGGTCATGATCTTTTCAAGTTCGTCAGGATAGATTACATATTTATCTGCTACAAAAGAGATGATTTCACGTGGCGAAATAAGACAAGACTTTTTGCCTTGACATTTTTGATAAACATATTCCATAACATATTTTTCTTTTAATGTAAGCATTTATTTCTATCCTAGTGTTGTTCCAAAGAAAATTAGCAAAGCGAGCATTGTGCCAACAAAGGCAGATATTGCAACAATCACATATTGCCAGATGTTGGAACTAACTTTTTTTGTTTTTGTTTTGCCTGTTTCTTGCTCTAAAACAATATGTGCTTTTGGCAAAAGTGAATAGCAGTATGTGTTTTCTTCGCTGAATTTTATTGTCAAATATTCTTGCTTTTCCAAAAAGTCCATTATCTGTTTGATGCTGTCGTTATCATATAAATTTTTTTGTGTTAGCAATGAAATAATTTCATCACTGGTTGTAACCTTGTATGCGGTGCCGTCAGTGAGTTTTTTAAGCACTTTTAAAACACAAAATGACTTTTTATCAAGCATATTCTCTCCTTGAGTATAACAAATCAACTTATTTTTTGCAATTCTTTTCTAAATATTTTACAAACCAAGTGAAATATATTCGTCAAGTTGAGATTTGATAAATTTAAAAGCATAGTCAAATGGCTCGCCAGTTGTTAAATCAATGCCAATATCTTTAAGGACATCAACAGCAGGGCGGTGTGTGCCATTTTTCAAAAATTCGATATATTTTGAAGCGAATCCTTGTTCGTTGATGAGTTTTGAGGCAATCGTTATGCCAGTAAGCATACCAGTTGAATAAGAATATACATAGTAAGGGCGGTAGAAGTGAGGTATTCGTGACCACTCATATTTTAACTCATCTGGAAGTTTACATGCTCTGCCATAATATTTTTTGTTAAGTTCAAAATATTTTTCGTTTAATTCTTTATATGTGATTGGTGTTTCATTTTCAATTGATGTGTGCGCAAACAATTCAAATTCACTAAACAAAGTTTGCCTATAAATTGTGCTTCTTACTGAATTTAACAATTGATTCAAATAGTATTTTTTATGTTTTTTGTCAGAAATTTTTTGCATATATTGATTAAGCAATATTTCATTCACGGTGCTTGCAATTTCTGCGGCAAAAATGCTAATTTCAGCATCGTTTACCGACTGACAACTGTTGAAATATTCGGCATTAATGCAGTGTCCCATTTCATGAATCAATGTTGACATACTGTTAAAATCATCATGCCAATTCATTAAAATCAATGTTTTTGCGCCATAACAATTTGAGCAATATCCACCTGTTGATTTATTTTGGTTTGGCAAATAGTCAATAGATTTGTCTGCCAGTTTGTGGCGAACTTTTGAAAGATACTCGCTTCCAAGTGGCTTGAGTGCTTCAAGGATAATTTTTTGTGCATTCTCAATTGTTACTTTGCCATCAATTTTTTCGTCCATAAAAAGATCATAATAGGCAATATCATTCAGTTTAAGATTTTTGCCAAGTGTTTTAATATATTTTTGATTTAAATCAAGATGCTTATTTACATGTTCAATATTATTCTTAAACACAATTTCGGGCACTTGCTCATCAAACAATTGTTCTTGCAACAAGTTGCTGAAATTATGAAGTTTTAAATCATCATTTTCCGCTTTCATGTTGCTTACAAACAATTCAGCAAAAGTTTTGTTGAATTGTCCGTATCCTGATAAAAAGTTTCTGAAGGCATTTTTTCTTAAAACCCGATCTTTGCCTGACAACATTGGGGAATAAGTTGACTGGTCAAGCTTGTGCATTTTTCCATTTTTGTCTTTTGCTGGTGCAAAGGTCATTTCACTGTCAGAAATGATATCAAAAACAGGCGAACTATTGTTGAAACTGTTCGATAATTTGGCAATTAAAGCATTGGATTTTTCGTCTAAAGTATGTGGCTTGTTTCGAATGATGTCAAGCACAAAATTTTCATAACCCTTTATTCGTTTATCTTGCAAAAGTTCATGCAAATACTTGTCGCTTAATTTTGAAAGTTGCGGTGTTACATAAGATGTTGCTTGGGCGCTTTTTTGTGCCAAAATTTCAAATCTTTGGATAAGTTTGATAACTTCAACATCACTGCTGTCAACATTGTAAGTGTTGCCAAGATAGTGTGAAAATTTAGATAACAAGATTTCTTCTTTTTCGTGCGAAGTTAGATAGTCAAAAAACATATCTTTGTCATTGAACTTGCCATAATATTTTTTTGAATCTTCAATCAATTTTTCAAAAGTGGCAAAGGCATTGTCAATTTCCGCTTGTGTTTTAAAACAGCCAATATCCCATTTGTATTTTTCATCAATTTCACTGCGTTTCTTCATATAAATTTCACCCCATATAATGTTATTTTATTATAAAATAAAGTGTAGTTTTTGCTTTAATTTTGTCAAGCAAAAATTTGGCTGATGATTGATTTTGACAAATTTTGTGTTTCAATGGATAAAAAATAGATTAGCACTCTTAAAAATCCGACATTGCTAAATATTCAACTTTTTGTCAATCTTTGTTGACAATGAGCATAGTTTTATTTATAATAAAATTAGAGAGGTGGGATATGAATATCTTCAGAAAAATATTTTTAACTTTGGCTATTGCTTTGGTTGTTTTCTGCTATGGTTATCCAATGTTTGTTTTGCCAATGGGTAATTATAAATATGAAAAAGACGGCAACAAAGTGGAAGTGACTTTCAAAATTGATGGTAGTTACACAAGTTCATTGGCTGGCGCTGAAACTTCAGGCTACTACAAAGTTAAAGATGGCAAAATTTATGTCAGCGACACAAAAGATGTTGACACTTCAGATTCAGGCACAGTGTTGGCAGTTGTTAACAATATGTACACAATTTCAAGCCTTGGCATTAAGATGACAAACAATATCGGCACATACACAATGATTGGGGTCGGTGTGGCTTCATTGTTGTTGGTGCTTACAATTCCAGCAAGCAGAAGAAGAGATTAGTTTAACCAACTAAAATTTAAATTATCTTCAAGCAAAATCCCAGTTTAAATGGCGGCCGTTTTTGGTTGCCATTTTTTGTTGTTTTTTAAAGGATTTTATATAATATTTTTAATATTATTATAAAAAAGTTTTCAATTTGCTTTGTTTTTTTGTCGGATTTGTGTAGAATATTAATATAAAATTTTTGTTAATTGTTTTTTATTTGCTCATATTGTATTGCTAGTTTGTTGTTAAGAACAATGAATTATTGGGGAGTTTATATGACAAAAATGACAAAGAGAAGCACAAAGGGTATAATCACATCAGTGGTCACATTTATCATGGCCAGTGTTTTGGTGCTTGCAGGATTTGGTATTGGCTGGGCAGTCAAACACAAACCTGGCAAAGGCGAGCCAGCAATCAATCCGGTTGCTTGGTCAGTAGATGTATATGAAGGGGGAGACCCAGATACCACGAATTGGTTAAGTGGTACATCTTTTGCCAACCGTGGCAACATGGCATATACAATCAATTCGGCTGAGTCATTTTTGAAATTTGTTGAGATTGTAAATAGTGATGCGTCAGCAGACTA
>JBNMLD010000047.1:0-6449 GCA_050874685.1 Candidatus Onthoplasma sp.
ATTTTCAAAATGATAAAAATATGATATTATTTCTGCCATATTTTGTCGAACCAATTTATAAAAATAAATTTATTTTTTAATCAAAAACTTTAAAAAATATTGTTTAATTATTTATTTTTAAAAATTTTTTTATAAAATTTCAAATTTTTATTTACTTTCAAAACATAGTTGTTTGTTTCGCTATATGGTATCAATTTTAATGTTTGATTGTCGTTTGAATAGTTTTCGTTTTTCAGCCAATTTCTAACCACAGTTTCGCCAGCATTATAACTTGCAAGAGCGGTGTCAATATTGTTAAATTTTAGTGTTAAATATTTTAGATACATACAACCAAAATATAAATTTTTGGAAACATCAAAAAGTTGTTCTTTTGAAATTTCAATATTTAATTTGTAATACTGAATCATAAATTTTGCTGTTGATAATTTTATCTGCATCAAACCAATTGCGCCTTTGTTTGATTCGGCATTTTTGTTAAAAGAACTTTCAGTATTGACAACACTTGCAACCAGGCTGGGTGACAGTTGAAATCGTGTTGAATATTGCTTTATTTCATCAGTATATTTGATTGGGTAAATTTTTGATTGAACAACAAAAAAACATGTTGATAAAATTGCAACAACAAAAGTTAATATCAAAACTATTGTCAAACTTTTTTTCACATTGTTATTGTATGCAAATCAACATGTTTTTAAAATGATTTATAATCTTTGGCAAAAGAAATAACATCTTCTCCAAATTTATCTTTAAGTTTATCAATGGCAGAGCAGAGATTTTCGTTTTTATGATTTGTGAACAAATTTACTTGTTGTTCTTGTCCAGAAATCAAATTGCTTACAGATATGCGCAATGCACGCACAGGTGCAAACTTTGTTCCAGCTAACCCAACAAATATTTCGTAAGAATAATTGAAAATATCCTGTTCGTTGCTGAAATAGACACTTTTTTTGTGTTGCATGGCAGAGTAAGAAAAATCCGCATATTTTATTCCCAAATGAATTGTGTTGGCTTTAAAATTATGTGCTCTCATGCGTTTTGACACTTTGCTTGCCAAATCGTGCAAAAAATTTTTGATTTCTTCAATTGTGGTCATATCTTTAACTGCAGTTGCGCCATTGCCAACACTTTTAGTGTCTTCATCTTTTGGTGTGATAAGTTTATCGTCATCAATGCCATTTACAGAATTGTAAAGATAAACACCAACAACACCAAAATGTGATTGCAAAAAGGCAGGGGTAAGGTTATGCAAGTCAAAAAGTGTATTGATGTTCATTTTATGCAATTTTTCAGCAGTGTGTTTGCCAATCATTATCATGTCATCAATTTTTGTTTTTTTAAGAATGTCAAGATGATTGTTCCTGTCGATTACGGTTAAACCCATTGGTTTTTTCATATCACTGCCTAGTTTGGCGAGTGTTTTTGCCCATGAAATGCCAATTGAAACAGACAAACCTAATTCTTGCTTTATTTGACTTTGTATTTTAGTTGCCAATTCCAAAGGTGTACAGTTAAACAGTTTTAAACTGCCTGTAACATCAAGCCAACATTCGTCAATGCCAAATGGCTCAATCAAATCGGTGTATTGATAAAATATTTCGTGACATTTATCGCTGTATTCTTGATATTTTTCATGCTTTGGGGCAACGCAAACAAGAGTGGGGCATTTTTGCTTTGCTTCCCAAATTGCCTCGCCAGTTTTAACACCAAATGCACGTGCCAAATAATTTTTTGCCAGTATGATACCAGTTCGTTTGTGAGGGTCTCCAGCCACGGCAACGGCATAGTTTTTTAAAGATGGATTGAGCAAACATTCAACAGATGCGTAAAAATTGTTGCAATCAACATGAAAAATAACTCTATCCATACCTGCACTCCTTTTGTATAATAAAATACTAGAACAAATGTTCGAAAAAGTCAATAATATTTTTTAATAATTTGGTTAAACTTATTAAATTTTTTAATCATTGCCGTATGTAAAATAAAATTGACTTTAAGCCAATCGTCTGCTATAATAATTTTATTATGGAAAATGTAAGATTTATCAATGCAAAATTTATTAAAAGCGCAAGCAAGAAAGCGGAATTTATAGTCGATGATTTGCCACAAATAGCGATAGTTGGCAGGAGCAATGTTGGCAAAAGCAGTCTTATAAATATGCTTACTGACAATAGCAAAATGGCAAAAACCAGTTCAACGCCAGGCAGAACAAGGCTTGTGAATTATTTTAATATCAATAGTCAGTTTTATTTGGTGGATTTGCCTGGGTACGGCTTTCACAAAGCAGGCAAAAACATTGCTTCAGCATGGGATAGTGTTATGAACGACTATTTTGTTGAAAATCAAAATCTTAAACTTGTGCTTGTGCTTTTAGATAGCCGAATATCACCAACAGAACTTGACAAACAGATGTTAGATTACCTTGCAACAAATGAATTGCCAGCAGTGTTGATTTTGACAAAAACTGACAAAATTTCACGCAGTGAGTTGAATATGCAAATTTCAAAAATTTCAAACGAGTTGCGTTTTAACAAAACACATATTATTGCAACAAGTGCTGAAAAGAAACTGGGGAAAGAACGTGTTGCAGAAATTATAAAAGACTATGTATAAAAACAAGTGATTTAAAGTGGACGCGTTTATCAATGAAATGACAGATATTGCTATATTCATATCTATCAAATATTAAGTTAGCAGTACGAAAAATTAAGATGAGTGTTTTATAGAGATTTGCGCCAATTTACAACTATGAAGTATAGTTAAAAGGGGAGCTTTATGGAAGATGACAGATTACCAATTAGAAAAAAATATGATATCATAAATTTGATTGCCCTTATACCAGTTTTGCTTGGGGCAGTTCCATTTCTATTTTGTAAAAAACTTGAGGGCTTCTTTTTAGTTTACTTTATTGTGTACATATCTTTTGATTTTCTTTTTATGATATACATGTGGATTGGGTATTATGTTGTTAGAAAGGCTGAAATTAAAGCTTTTTCAAAAAAATTCAGTGTTGAAAACATGGACAAATCGGTAAATTTTAAATTTAAGAAAAAAGATTTTATCTTTCATGTTAATGGAATAGATATTGAATTGCAAAATGATAGAATAAAAAATCTTAAAGATGATGAAGAATATCTTTATAAAGACTTAAAAATTTATGCCACATATCAGTGCTTTTTTGCCGGAGAAATTTATAAAATATTTATCAATTTTCAAAGCGAAAATCAAACTTTTTCTCTTAAATTAAACAGCGCGTTGTACTCGATACTCAAATACTATAAAATCAATGTGGAAGATTTGGATATTGTGCTTAACAATTGTGAAAAGAATTTAAAAACATTTTTTAAAAGCAAAAAGTTAAGAAAAGAAGCGGTGGATAGGCAAGTAGAGAAAAATTTCAATGAAGATATCAAACCAATTTTGGCTTTGTATGGAGATAAAGCAACCGTTTCAAATTTTAATATTAAAATTAGATATCATGATCATTTTATCATAAATTATAATTACACTAAATCAAACATGTACATCAATGAGAAGCTTTATTGCTTTGTGGAAGAACAAGATTTACTTGAATTTTTAACCGAGATAAACAATGATGAATATTACATTGTTGAATATGAAAATAAACGCTTAACAGCCACACCATATTTTAAGTTTTTAAGTAAAAAGAAAGCAAATATTGACAAAGTAAAAAAGGCTAACAATATTTTAAGGATTTTTGATATTGATGGCCTTATTTATAGTAAAAAACAAGCCAAGTAAAGGCTTGTTTTTTCGTGTTTCTGTGACGTAAATAACATTTTTTGTTATGTCTATATTACCTCGCATTCTGTGATTGTGGGCTAACTGCTGTTGGGTACAATGGAAGGTCGAACACTCCTGGGCAGACATCGCCACCTGTGTAAGGGGTGCAAGGTGGGATAGGGCAATATCCATAACTTGGCACAAGCACATCAACATCAGCAACGATTTTCAAAATTGTTGTAACACAAGCATTGATAGTAAAGCCACCTGTTGTTGCATTATAAGTGCCAGCGGAAATAACAGTTGTGCCAAAAGCGACAACGTCAATAGGTGTAAGTGATGGTTGTGGCACGTATAAGATAACATCTTGTGGCAAACTTATAGTGCCGGTTGCAGTGCCAGCAACATTGTTTGCGTCTGTATATGTAACTGTAACAGGGATATTGATGGTTGCTTGAACACGTGCAAAGTTTGGTCTATCATCAAAACGAGTGATATTAACACCAGAAACAGTTGCTTTTGAACCAATCACTGAATTGCCACTAACAAAAGTTAAAGGTGTGGTTGGATTTGCTGGTGTAAAGCCAGTAAGTGTTAGGGCATAATCTTCAAGTTGGCTTTGATTCATACATGCATCAAACACTTTTGTTGCTTGAATACAAATTCTTTCGCATAGACCATTTGTTACATTGTTCGTCTGACCAGGGAATATCCCCGGACGAGAATCAGTATAAAATGACATTTTAACCTCCTAAAATTCTAATATATTTTATTCGCAACAGGGTAAAAATGTTAAAACTTGTCAAATTGTTTTGACACAAATTTAATTTTTTGCTAGTCTCTTAATACAAAGTATTAACTTTGGTTGTTTTTGTGTGAACAAAATTGAATATTAAAGGGTAAATTTTATGGTTTTTACAATTGTTGTCTTGATTGGCACAATGATCTCAATAATTTTAGGTTTAACAATTGGTGTTAATGTGTTGGGGTTCACTGACGGATATATTATTAGGTCGGTGGCAAACACATTGCTTTTGCTTGTTGGTATAAACATCATCATAGCAAGTTGTTCAAAATTGTTTTTGAAAAAAATTAATCCAATGAGCAAACGTTATCAAGTGCATGATTGGGAAGATAAATTTTATGTCAAATTAGGCATAAGGAAATGGAAAGATAAAATACCGGAATTGGGCAAACTGTTTGCGGGGTTTGATAAATCTCAAGTTGGAGATATGAAGGATAACGAACACGTCAAACAATTTATTGCTGAAACCGTTTTGGCAGAGTATATACACGTAAGCAGTGCAATTTTGGGTGTGCTTGCAGTTTTTGGTTGCCTTCAAACTTGGTATATCGTTGGTTTGCCTTTGCTTTTGGCAAACTTTATAATCAACATTATGCCAGCAATGGTTCAAAGATATAATAGGCCAAAATTGATGTTGTTGTATAAGCGCAATGAACGCAATATGCAAAAACAGGCACAATCACAAGCAGAACAAGCTGAACAGCAATCAAAAGGGCAGGTGTAACATGAAAATTTATTCAATAAGCGACTTGCACCTTGATATCAACAATACAAAGCCAATGAATGTGTTTGGACGTGTATGGGATAATTATATTGAAAAGATTGTTGCTGACTGGAACAGTAAAGTAACAGATGAAGATATTGTGATTTTGGCAGGAGATTATTCTTGGGCAATGAAACTTGAAGATGTCGTGCCAGATTTTGAATGGCTTAACACATTAAAAGGCACAAAAATCATTATACGTGGCAACCATGATTATTGGTGGCATAGTGTAAGCAAAGTTCGTGCAGTATTGCCAAAAAATGTTTATGCTCTTCAAAATGACGCTATCAAAATAGGCAACTATATTTTTTGTGGCAATCGAGGTTGGCTGATACCTGAAGGCAAAAACAACAATGATGAAAACAACAAAATTTATGCTAGAGAACTGATTAGATTGGATTTATCGTTGAAAAGTGCACAAGAACTTAAAACGGGAGATGAAAAGATAGTTTATATCACACATTATCCACCATTTAACAATAAAGTTGAACCAAATGAGTTCACAAAAATGATAGAGCTGGCAGGTGTTGATAGTTGTATTTTTGCCCATCTGCATGGCTACATTAATCCTAAAATGATGTATAATGAAATCGATGGTGTAAAATACTATTTAACAAGTTGTGATGCGTTAAACAACAAACTTTTGGAAATTTATTAAAAGGTAATTATGGAATTTAAACATATATCAGTTTTAAAACAAGAAAGCATTGAAGGGCTTAATATTAAACCTGATGGTATTTACGTGGATTGCACAACTGGTGGTGGCGGACACTCACTAGAAATTGCAAAAAGGCTTACAACTGGCAAACTTATTTGTATTGATAAAGATACCGATGCTTTAACTGCTGCCCATGAACATTTGGTTGAATATCTAAACAAAATTATATTCGTAAATGATAATTTTGCAAATATTGACCGCATTTTGGCAGATTTAAACATTGATGGTGTGGACGGCATACTGGCAGACCTTGGGGTAAGCAGTTATCAAATAGACACTGCAACACGAGGCTTCAGTTTTATGAAAGATGCTCGCCTTGATATGAGAATGAACAAAACACAAACTCTTGATGCTGAATATGTCGTAAATCATTATAGCGAAGCAGATTTGGCACGCATTATGTTTGATTATGGTGAAGAGCG
>JBNMLD010000048.1:0-5799 GCA_050874685.1 Candidatus Onthoplasma sp.
CAGGCAAAATAACAGGCTCAGGCAAATTGAATTTCAATGGCAAATTGGAATTAAGAAGCCAATTAATTGTTCAAGCAACAACTGCAGTACAAGTAAATGAAACAACACAAGGCTTTGGCAGTTTGGTTGGTAATTTATCAACTACAGATAAAGGTGGAATCACCGTTGAAAAAGATGCTTTAACATATTTCCAACCAACATTGATTGTTACAGGCAGTTCATTCAATATTGGTGGATTGATAGGTTATTATAAAGGCGGAACAATTGGAATACCAAAACCAAGGAACATCACATTGCAAGGGAGTTACAATGTTGGTGGTGCAATTGGTTTTGCCGATGCTCCAATTGAGTGCACATCAATTGAGGGTTGGAGTTTCATGTCTGGTTTAGGAGATGGAACTGGTGCAGACAAAAATTCATTTGCAACAATCAAATCTTCAACTCTTGTCACAAGCGGTGGCAACTGGGGCGGTTTGATTGGTAAGGCAAGTGCAAATTGCGAAATCAATGGCTTTATCAACTTTAACAAAATCACTTTTGATAGAGGTGTGTATAAAGACGGAAGCGGTTTGTTTAAAAACATAGGCGGTATTGTTGGTTACACAGACGGAAGAGTTGTTGGCGCAATCAATAAGGCAGATATAATTGTTCAAGATTTGCTTGACAATGAAAAAGATAATAATGATAACGAATTAACTTATAACACCTTCACGTCAGGCAAAGAAACTGAAAAAGAAGACATGACTATCAGCACAAAACCAATCAATGTTGGTGGTATTGCAGGTATGTCTGGTGCAGGCTCATTTGTTATAGGCTGTGAAAACCAAGCAAACATTAAAGGTTATCAATCTGTTGGTGGCTTGGTTGGTTATGCAACTGGCTTTGTTGGGTTCAATAGCTATTCAGTTAATGATCTTTACATTGGCGAAAACGTTAAGTATTACACTTTCAACGAAGCAACTAACAAATATGAACTTATCACTGATTATGAAAGTTTAACCGAAGATAGCATTTGCTACGGCACAAGTTTGGTTGGGGGATACAAAATCGTCGGCGCAATCAATGTTGGTGGTGCGGTTGGTTATCTTGCAGAAAATGCTCAAGTTAGGGGTGTTGATGTTTTGGCTGATGTTAGAGGCAACACAAATGTTGGTGGGCTTGTAGGTCTTACTGCAAATGGTGCGATTGTCACAAACAACAGTGTATCAAACAGCGATGCTTCAAACGAAAAAGCAAATGTAAAAGGTATTTTATTCTTCAATTTAATCAATGTTGAACGATTTGATGGCACCGAAATCCTTGATTCATACTATGTGCTTCCAACAAGCATTGGTGGTTTGATTGGCTCAACAGAATCTAACACAGTAAGGATTGAAGATAACACAGTAAAGGCTAAAATTGAAACAGTGAATGAAGGCGAAACTGCAAGCATTAATTCTTACGGCTTTAATGAAGGACGTGTTAAAAACCAAGGTTCAAATGTGATTTCAACAGTTAGCAACTTTATGTTTGCAAAAGTGACAGCATCAGCAAAAAATGAAATCAATTTCCTTGATTTGAGTTTGAGTGATGAAGCATCTAAAAAAGGCAACGTTCAATTTGATAATATCAAATCTGGTATTGGTGGTTTGATTGGTACAACAAGCACAAAAACAGCATTGTATGGCTCGGAAAGTAACCGAAGCATTTCAACCAACCATATTAATGTAACAATAAATGCTCCTTTGGGTGTGAATGTTGGTTTGCATTATGGTTATTATGGAGTAGTTTCCAGTGACAAAATAAAAATTGAATTGCCGGTGCTTGATGCAGAGACTTCAGTTAGTGGTGCGTACAATATTGGTGGCGCAATTGGTTGCTTTACATCAGATAGCCAAGCATCAAACTTTGAATTTGAATACAATCCAAATTTCAATATATCAGTTCAACCTACAGGCTCAGGTATGTATGTTGGCGGTGTGTTTGGTAAGGTGGTTGAAAATATTGATGCTTTAAAAACAAACGGAAATATTACAATTTTCACGGGTAATTCATACTATATCGGTGGTTTGGTTGGTAGGCTTGAAGGTAACATGAATGGTGTAACAACAGTTGGTAGTGATACAAACTACACTGTTGATGCAACAAGTGTGAAATTCTCAGGCGATACAGTAACAAATGTTGGTGGTCTTGTTGGTATGCTTAAAGTAACTTCAACAAGTGGAGAAACAATCACAGTTAAAGGTAAACATAACAAGGCATTTACAATTAACACAATTGAAAATCAGAACTATAAAGCCTATAAAGACATGGATGCTGGTGTTACATATAAAGCAGTTACTGACAGCACAAACAACACTGTTACAATTTATGCTATTGCAAGATATGTAAACAAAGATAAATTTGAGATTTCACCATCGCAAAATACTAATAATTTAGATCACAATCCATTGTACAGCGATAAAGTTGAAGGAACAGATTATTATACACACCCAGGTTGGCATATAAGTTACACTGGATTTAAGTCAATGCAAAGATTTATTCCAATGAAAGGCAATAATGGTGCGGAATGGGATTCTATTGCAACAATTTATGATGCAAGCAAGATTAATGCTGTTAAATCTGTAACAGAAAAAGGTTCTGGCTACACAAAGGACGAAATAGGTCAAATTTTATACACTATTTATGAAGATTATGAAAATGTTCCAACAATCTATACCAAATTTGGTTGGGGACAAATTTTCCATAATGAAAGCGGAGAAATTGTAAAACCAAATTATAGGGGTATAGCAGAAGGATACAATAAGAATTACATCACAATTGAAAATTTCTATTATATCGATGAAAGCATATCAGATCAAGAGAACCCAAAATATGGCTCCAAAAAATTGTATAACGAAATTTATTTTGAATATAAAGTTAAATATCAGGAGTCTATGCAGGCTGATTCTGGTTCAATCTTTGAGGTTAATGGTGAAAGAGGTTCATATCAAGGCATTTTGGCACAACAACAAGATAATGCTGCGAAAGAAAGACTTAGATTCTGGAAAGCTGTGCTTATTGCCTCTGATGTTGCTATGATAATAGGGTTGCTTGGTTCCATCGTTTCTGGTGGTGCTACTGGTGTTGCCGGTGCAGGGTTATCAGCTGCCGCAAAAATGGGGGCAAAAGCATTTGCAAAAGCATTTGCAAAAGCATTCTTAAAAGGTGCTTTGAAAAATCTTATTAAAGCAACAGTAATAAAGAAACTTTTAATCACATTCGCAATAGGTTATGGTGTTAATGTTATCGCAAAAGAACA
The DNA here is from genome assembly GCA_050874685.1 of Candidatus Onthoplasma sp. Classification (GTDB taxonomy): domain Bacteria; phylum Bacillota; class Clostridia; order Christensenellales; family UBA1242; genus Onthoplasma. Next base: position 3,281 of record JBNMLD010000048.1, read on the forward strand.
AATGATGACCTATTACAGCAATGGGACGATTGTCCAAAACCTTGATGGGGAAGTGGGTTACCTATCTAACATGTACTATAGAGACATCAGTTTGGATAAGGATAACAACACAAAAGCGGTTGCTGACAAAATAAAGGTTATTGACGGACAACCATATCATTTGTATTCAAGTTCAAGGCCTTTGGATTATTATTCAAATTATTGGATGGTTATCAATAAAACTAATGGTGCGGTAGAATTCTTTAGTATGCAAACCTCACAGGATACAATAATTCAAACATTAAAAGACAAGTGGGGAGCTGATAGCAACATAAGTTCAACTGATATCTTAAGAGCTTGTGTCTATAGTGAAGGATATTATTGGAAACATAGTTTCACAGCAACAACAACTGAAATTCAGGCAAATATGATTGAATCCTCATATTATGCGGACAATTTAGGTGTGAAAATGCCTTATGTAACATTCAATAACTATGCTTATGTTTATGGCGAATACGATTCATCAACTGGAACATATAGTTTTGCAACAAATAGAGATGACGGTAACAAGGTTGAATACTCAAATGGTATATATAGTCTCAATGGTGTAGAGTTGACAAATAATGCTTCTTCAATTGCACCTGTGGTTACTGAAACATTGTCTTACAGCAAATCAACTTTATCTTCAGAAGAGAAATCAGAATTGATTTTGGGTTATGATTATTTTGAAGGGGCTTATTACGCAGTCGCAGGCAATAATAAAATGCCTAGCAAACGTGCTAGATTTGTGTATAATGAAAATTATGACACCAGTGGAAAAACTATTAATGTTGATTATGTTATCAGGACATTTGAAAAAGTTGAATATATTGAGGATCCAACAGCAAACTACTATAAAAAAGGATCCGGGTATTATGTTTTGGATTTGATTTATCAAACTAGATATGTCCAAAATCCTGACGGAACTTACACTCAAAACAATGCAGGCAATTATTATTATGACGGCGACAATTACATTATCTTGCCAACTGAATACCAAACAAGGTATAGACAATCTATAACAGAAATTCCAGAAGCGTGTTATGAAATTTCTTACATAGCAGATGACCAAAATGGGTTAGATGATGTAAATTCTGCTTATAGTGATAAACGTTACATAGATATAGATATTTATCCTTATAGTTTTAAAAATCCTTATTCAACAACCAAGTTTACAGGTAGCGCAAAAGATAAAGATACCTACAGGTATCAGACCAACATTGATAATCATGCAGTGTTAAAATATCAGGTGTCATACTATCTTTGGGAAGGTGGTTATGAGTTGACTGCAGATGATAAAGTTATGACTATTTTCAACCAAGACATATATGTTTCTGATTATACAAGTGGTGCAACAATTGGAAAAACTAACTTAAAAAAACCTGATGAAAAAACCGGTAAATTTTATTTTACTGCAGACTTGGCTAATTATCAAATAGAATTTGACGATGGTACTAAAATGACTTTAGCTGACATCTATGATGTAAATACATCGACAGGGGATATAAATTACAAATCTACAATTAAAGGTATGTCTATTGACGAATTTAAGGAACTTGAGTATGACGGATATAACTTCTATACTTATTATAGATTAAAAGTAGATTCTCTTGGTTATATCACGATTTTGACATCTGATTCATCAGAGACACCATCTGGCACGTTGGTTGATTTTACATTTACAAAGAAGCAAAATAGTAATGACGTAATAAATGCGACAAAGTATGTGTTATACAGAATTAACAGCAAATATACTTTGTCTGCCGAAGAAGGTTGTGATGTTGAAACTATTCATGAAGTTATCTTGACAGTCAAAGATGAAAATTATCAAATAAACGATAACAAATATTGTAATATAAGTGGTGATATAAAATTCTATACTAGATATATGTTTGATTCTAGATTGTTTGGAAAAATTTCAGGTATAACATTTGGCGATTCAAATGCGTTTATTAATACACTTGACAGATTGATTTCTCATCCATTATCTGTAGAGCCTAACAAATTTTCATTTAAAAGTGAAACATTAGTTCCTAGTGGTGAAACATTCTATTTATTGCAACAAAATGGTGGATACTCAACAAAATTCAGTGAAGCTGTTACAGTTGTTATGAAATCAAGAAATGGAGAAGGTGGTTCAATCACAATTCAATAATAAAGTGTCAATTCGCTTAAAAGGAAATGGAAGTTTTAAACTTCCTTTTCTTTTTTATTGTTTGTGTGCGCGCGATTATCCTCAATCCGGATTTAAGAGCGGTAGCGAAGTCAATAGTCTTACTTATAAGAAATATTATTTTGAATATTAGGGGAAGAAATTAGTTCGTTTATAAATTCTGTTTGCTGAAAAGTATTAATAAATTTGTACTTGACAAATCTCATCTTCATGGTATAATGATTTGAATTAATATTTTAAGGGCGCTTTTAGCACCAGATTATAAACAAGTTAATACATGTGCCCTAAAAGGAGATTTTATGGAACATAAAAACCAGGCTGATGAAAC
>JBNMLD010000049.1:0-5781 GCA_050874685.1 Candidatus Onthoplasma sp.
AATTACTCCTTTTTATTTTTTCTTTATTTTGTAATATTAAAATAATTGTTTGTAAAAAACATTAATTTTAATTATTTATGATTTTTTATTAATATTTTAGACAATTATTTTTTTATACAAAAAAACAGTTTTTGTGAAACTAAAAGCACATTATGGTTTGATTTGTCTTTAAATCTTTTTATATGTTAAATCAAATTTTATTTGTTTTTTTAACTCTTATTTATTATAATTTTAAAAATGAAAAAATTCCTTGCATATTTCAAAAAGTATAAATGGAAAGCGATTTTTGGTTCAATCATGAAATTGATTGAAGCGGTTTTTGAATTGCTTAATCCACTTTTGGTTGCAAAGATTGTTGACGTTGGTATAACAACAGGAAATATAAATTACATTTTAAAAGTTGGGCTGATTTTGCTTGTGATAAATGTTATTGCGTTTGGTTTAAGTGCTGTCAGCCAAAAGTTCGTCAGTCTAACAAGTTCAGGTGTGGCAAAAGAATTGCGTGCTGGGGTGTTTGAACATGTTTCAACATTTTCGCATCATGAACTTGATAAATTTGGAACGGCAAGTTTGATTAACCGTATGACAGACGATGTGGACCAAGTTGAAGATGCTGTCAGCATGTTCATGAGATTAATTATTCGTGTTCCAGCACTTTTGATAGGTGCGTTTGCATTAAGTTTAAGCATTGATAAAAAGATGTCGTTGGTCTTCTTGGTTTTGATTCCTATTGTGTTGCTGATTTTGTGGATATTTACCAAAAAAACAGTACCATATTTTAATATCGTTAGAAAGAAATTGGATAAAATAAGCCAGGTAACGAAAGAGAATTTGGACGGCACACGTGTGATACGTGCATTCAATAAACAAGAAAACGAAACTGACCGTTTTAAATCTGTCAGTCAGGATTATACGGACACAAGTTTGAAAATTTCAAAAATTGCCGCTCTTCTCAATCCAGTTATATTCTTGGTGGTTGACGTTGCAACAATAGTTATATTGCTTGTTGGTGGCTATCAAATAAACATTGGTACATTGACACAAGGTAATGTGATTGCTCTTATAGATTATGTTTCAACAATTACAATTTCATTATTGGTTATTTCACAAGGTATTATTTTGTTTGTAAGGACAGTTGCAAGTTGGCACAGGATTCAAGAGGTTTTAGACACAGTTCCAGTTATAAAAAATGAACCTAATGCCAAGGCATATAAAAAACTTGAATATGATGCTTTGATGGAGTTTGATAATGTATCCTTTAACTACAATTTGGACAATCAAACTCAATCGTTTATTAAAAATTTGTCGTTTAAAATTTATCCTCATCAAACGATAGGTATTATCGGTGGTACAGGCAGTGGCAAATCAACTATTGCAAGTTTGATGACACGTTTTTACGATGTGACATCTGGTCAAATTTTGTTCAAGGGCAAAAATATCAAAGATTTTACTATTGAACAATTGCGTAAAGATATCAGCATTGTTCAACAAAGAAGCACGTTGTTCAGTGGAAGTCTGCGTGAAAATATGCAAATTCGTGACAATAACGCAACTGATGAAGAAATTATAGAAGCACTTAAAATTGCCCAAGCATGGCCGTTTGTAAGTGAATGGAGAAACACTCTTGATTATCAAATAATGGCTGGTGGCAAAAATGTAAGTGGCGGACAAATGCAGAGATTGACAATTGCAAGAGCGCTTATCGGCAAACCTGAAATGCTGATATTGGACGATAGTAGCAGTGCACTTGACTTTTTAACCGACAGCAAGTTACGCAAGGCTATTAAAGGGCTTGATACAACAACAGTTTTAATTTCTCAACGTGCAACATCAATTAAGTCATGTGATTTGATTATTGTACTTGATAACGGCGATGTTGTTGGTATGGGTAAACATAATGAGTTAATGAAAAATTGTGATATCTACCGTGAGATATATGAATCTCAATCAAAATAAAAAGGACAAAGATGAAAAAAGAAAAGAAGAAATCAGGCTATAAACAATTTTTATCTCGCTTGATGCCTTATGTGAAGCCTCATAGGGTAACCTTTTTCTTGTCAGTTTTGTTTGATTTGATAGCAATTTTGCTAAACATGCTTATACCTATATGTACAGGTAAAGCAATAGACTGCATGGTGACTGCGGGTGAGGTTAATTTTGAGTTGCTGATTATCATGTGTGTTACCATTTTCATATTAACAGCAGTGAACTCACTGTTTGATTGGCTGGGCAGTGTCTATATGAATAAGCTTACCTATTTAACAGCACAATCAATAAGAAATTCCATATACAAAAAACTCAATACTGTACCAATAAAATACATTGACAATAATTCGCATGGCGACATTATGAACACAATGGTTGTCGATGTTGAAAATGTTACAGATGGTTTCCTTGAAGGCTTTAAGGCAATAATGTGTGGTATTTTCCAAGTTGTTATTGTCCTTGTGATGATGCTTGTCCTTAACTGGACTTTGGCTTTGATAGTTGTTGTTATGGCGCCTGTTTCACTTTGGGTTGCGATTAAAATTACAAAAAAGAGCAAAGAATTGTATCGCCAACGTGTGAATGAACAGGGTGCAATGAGCGGTTATGCTGAAGAAATGATAACCAACATGAAAATCATTAAGGCCTTTAATAATGAAAAAGCAGTAAATAAAAAATTTGAAGACATAAATCAACAGTTATACACATCTAGCGAGAAATCATTGTATTATGCTTCACTTGCACACCCAGCAAGCCGTATGGTTAATAACATTTTGTATGGTGTTGTTGGTGTTGTTGGCGGGGTGATGGCTCTTAATGGCGGTATATCAATTGGTAAAATCAGTTCGTTTTTAAGTTATAGTGAAAATTTTACAAAACCATTCAATGAAGTCGCTGGTATATTTGCAGATTTGCATGTTGCGGTTGCCAGTGCAAATCGTGTATTCAATTTGCTTGATGAACAAGATGAAATAAGTGATGAAGATTTGCCAGAACTTAAAAAATGCAATGGTAAAGTAAGTATAAAACACGTTGATTTTAGTTACTCCAAAGCATTTAAATTGATTGAAGATTTTAATTTGGAAGTTGAACATGGCAACAGAATTGCTATTGTTGGGCCAACTGGTTGTGGCAAGAGCACACTTATCAATCTGTTGATGAGATTTTATGATGTTGATGCTGGCTCGATAAAGGTAAGCAACAAAGATATAAGAAAAGTTAAACGAAACTCATTTAGGCAATTTTATGGCATGGTATTGCAAGAAAGTTGGCTTTATAATGCAAGTGTGAAAGACAATGTTGCATATGCAAAACCAGATGCTTCAATGGACGAAATTATTGAGGCTTGCAAACTTGCAAATGCTCATGATTTCATTCAAAAACTGCCACAAGGCTATGATACAATAATCAGTGAACGTGGTGATAATATTTCTGCAGGACAAAAACAGTTGCTTTGCATTGCAAGAATAATGCTCTTAAAACCGCCAATGTTGATTTTAGATGAAGCAACAAGTAATATTGACACTCGTACGGAAATGATAATTCAATCTGCACTTGACAAAATAATGGAGGGTAGAACCTGCTTTATAATAGCACACAGATTGTCCACAATTGAAAATGCGGATAAGATTTTGGTTATGAACAAGGGGCAAATTATTGAAACTGGCACGCATAAAGAATTGCTTGAAAAAGGTGGTTTCTATGCTGAATTGTTCAATTCTCAATTTGGGAATTAAAAAACTGCAATGTTGCAGTTTTTTTGTTTGCGTAACATTTGATTGATTTTTTTTGCATGCCCAAGCAATTGAAATTATGCGGTTTGCTTAAAAAATCTGTTGAGTTGATGTGCGTAATCATTTTGCATTTTTAGCGTTTATCAAATCAGCAAAGATTTTTTGGTTGTTTTTAAGCCTTTCTTCATTGGAGTATTTTAATGCGTTGTTTACGCAAGCGTAGGCATTTTCAAAATCGCCAAGATTGTAATAACACATAGAAAGATAATCGTATGGTTGAGAGCCCCAACAAATAGGGTTTGAAATATAATTTAATTCTCTTGTGGTTATTTTAAACATTTCATTGAACCACAATGCGCTTGATAAATAATCTTGATGCTCAAAATATGTCACTGCCAAATCATAGTAGGCTTCACGTGATGTGTTGCATTCTAGAATCGCCAATTTTAAACACTTAATTTGCTTTGTGAAATAATGATTTGATTTAGTCTTTATATTATTTTTCTGTTTTGATATTGCCAATTGTTTATAGCAATTTGCCATATATCTAAAACTGGCACTTCTTTCATTTTGCCATATTGCGCTGGGCAGATTTAGGTGTCGTTTGAACATGTTGATAGCCTTTGTGTATTGTCCATGAAACATGTATTCCCTTGCAAGATAGTGTGTGTTTCGGTCATCGGTTGGATTTTCTTTTACAGATAATTCTAAAAGAGGCAAATAACTTGCACGGGATTTTGTGTTATCTGCTTTGTGATTCAGCTGAATATTTGGCAGGTCTATTGTTTTTAGGTTTGTTGGTTTGATTTCTTTCAAGACTTCGTGAACTGGGTGTGTCCAATAATATAAGCCGTATTTGTGAATTTTGTCAGCCATAAAAACTGTACCTTCGCTTCCATCTGGGTTGAAATTCCATGTGTAGCGATATCTTGCTCTGCCAACATCGTCATTCCAATTGTTGCGTAAGATGTCAGCCCAGCCTGGTTCAAAGAACTCATCAATATCAACACAGACGCAAATGTCAGTGTCCTTTGGAATTGGTTCTAGGCTGTCATTTCTTGCTTTGTCAAATCGAAATTTTTTATAGGCTTTTTGTTTGCATTTTATGCCTAACGATAAAAACTTTTCAAAACTTCCATCGGTGCTTCCTGTGTCCAAAACACAAATATAGTCTGCTTCCTTTACTGAATCATACCATCTATCTATAAATTTAATTTCGTTTTTTGCTATTGCGTAAACACATATTTTTTTATCCATAATTCAATATATGTTGATTGTGACAATTTGGGCAAAGCAAAACATACCGATTGACTTGTTTGCTGTTAAAAAGGTATAATAAAAATATGTTAAATGTAAAAATGACTGATGATGAATATTTTGATTTGGTTGACAACCTTCTTTTGGCTTTAACAAAGGAGACTGAACAATCATTGCCTGAAAATTTAACCCTTCAACAAAAGAGATGGCTCATTGATAGTTTGCTTGAGATAAGAGCAGTTGGGGATACAGATGAAACTCTACTTAAAATGCAAGATAAGTTGTTGTCTTTTGAATTGTTAAAAAAGGGTGTGAAAGAAACGGACTCGTTCAAATTTAAAAACAATTGCGCAGATTTCGATTGTGGGTTAGAGGAACTTAAAGTTGATGCTTGTGTATTGTTTTCAAGTCAACTTATTGAACCAGTTGAACAACAATCCGAGATTGAGAGAAAGACTTTGCTTTGTGCAGGGTTACAGACTAAAGAAGAGTTTGCAAAATATGTGCAGGAATATAGAAATGTGTTACCACACTCAAAGGCGTATATAATTGATGCTTTCAACTTGCCATGCAAAAATATAATAAAGATTTTGGTTGAGCCAGAAGTGAAAAATTCTGCTGCCGATTACGCAAACTTTTTGGCTGCTATCAAAGAAGTATTTTTAATTGCTAAACAAAATCAATTTAAGTCTTTGGCATTTGATTTGAAAACCTTGAACAATATTGACTCGGCATTAACTGAAATTGTTAAAAGGGAAATTAAAACTAATAAAAAAATAAAAATATTAAAAAATAATTAAAAAAT
>JBNMLD010000050.1:0-5724 GCA_050874685.1 Candidatus Onthoplasma sp.
CAAACAACAGCCCCAGCAAATTGGGACAGAAATTATTGGAAATATTATATCAAAAATGGTTCAACTTATGTTCAAAACACAAATTCAGCATGGAGTTCAACCACAACATATTACACATTTGCAGGTTGGCAAACAGCCACAAACCCAACAACCAAAACAATTTCAGACCAAATCAATCCGGGCGAAAAAGTTTTGATGGGCACAATGACTGTTACATCAGCACAAATTTACGATTTCAGCAACTACACATTGACAGGCACAGTTGAAAGCAGTGTTGCAGATGTTCAATTTGTAAATGAAACAACAGGTGTAGCATACTTTATCAACAATTCAACAACAAAGTCATATTACTTGCGCTTCAATGGCACAGTTACAGATAGCAATGGTTACTTCTTCACAAATGCTGGATATTCATATTTTGCAGGGCTTATTCGTCCAGGTCAAATTATCCCAGTTTCAATCACAGCAACTGACACAGTTATTTCAGCAAGCACAATTGAAGATACAACTGGTATGCTTATCTCAAGTGCAGAATTGACAACCGCAGGTTGGCCAACAGCAGTGCTTGCAAACTATCAAGCATTATATAAATAATCATAAAAGGAATTGCCATGAAAAAAACCAACAAAAAAATTAATATATTTGGCAAAATACTCATGTTAGTATTTGTGTTTTTGTGTGGTTTCAATGTTGTTTATGCTTATTTCACAGCACGTGCAACAGTGGAAGGCAGTTTAACTTTTTATGAAATGAAATATACATTTGGTTATAAAACATCTGGCAACAATCAGGCAACATCAACTGGGGAGACTGAATTTACCGTCAATCCAGACACAGTCAATTTGTTGCGTGGTGTGTCGTTTGGTTTCAAAACCAGTGACGGAACACAAACAATCACAAGTTTGGGCATTATGCCAAATGTAAACAACTGTGACGGCTATGTCCGTTTCAAAGTTAATGCTTACAAAATGGAAAAATCTGGCGATAGTTACACCGCTTCATCAGACACAACAAATTATGGCAGTTATATTATTTTAACAACAACATCATCAGTTGTTACTGACACTGATGGTTACTATTATATTCAATCAGTTATTTCAGCTTCAGCCGATTGCTATGACTTTGCAACAGGTGCAACAATTTCAATTTCTGCACCAGCAGATTTAACAAATAGTTATCTTAAAATAACAATCAGTTATGAGGCTGTCCAAGCAAACAAAACCGCTGTTACAACTTTGTGGGGTAGCGCTGCGGCAGATTTGCTTCCATAGGAGAGCAATGATAAACAAAAAGGGGTCGAACTTGATTATGGTCTTATCAGTATTTGTTTTACTGATAAGTCTTTTGTTTTCTATTGTGAATGTTACAGGGGCATGGTTCACAGATAGCAGTGCGGATAAAAAGACAATCAATACAGTTATCAAAACAGGCGAAGCCAACCTGAATGTTTATCAAGAAGATTCTAACGGTACACAAACAATGCTTTCAAAATCACTTCCAACTGGATACACACAATTGGAGTATGTTGAGTCAACAGGAACTCAAAACATAAGCACAAATTATGTATGGAAAAATGAAAAAACTAAAGTTTATATAGATGCAACAGTAACAACTTTTAAAGCACCATCGACATTGTTTGGTGCACAATATTGGGACGATGCTGATTCTCACTCAATATGGATGTATTGTCCTTATGATATTGATGGAAGCGGTAACTATGCAGTACTTGTAGGCAAAACTTCATCATTGGGATATATTTCAGTAACAAAAAATACAAGATTTAATGCTGAATTTTCAACAACGTCGGACAAGGAACTCACTGTTAAATTTAATGGCACAACGGCAGTTAGTGGTACATACACTGGCAGTATGGTTGTAAATTCTTCTAGGGGAATAAATTTATTTTCAAGTAGTGGCAGTGGGAATAATCAGTACGAAATCATGGGCGGAATGAGATGTTACGCATTTAAAATGTGGGACAATGATATATTGGTTAGAGATTTAGTTCCAGCCAAAAATGCAAGCGGAACAATTGGTATGTATGATTTGGTTGAAGATAAATTTTATATAAACCAAGGCACAGGCACATTTACAGCGGGCGCAGAACAAATTGCAGGCACAGGTGTTAGCCTTGCGTATGATAGTTCAAACAAAACAAACAACAAAGTTACTTTAAATGAGTTGCCAACTGGTTATAAATCAATTAACTATGTGACGGCAAATCAAGGTGAGGCAACAACAAGGACTGCAAGCATAAACACAGGAGTTGAGTGGAAAGATGTTGGTATGTTGGAGTGTGACGTAGAATTTACAACCACACCTACTTACAACCCTATGTTATTTTCAAGTTATCCAACTGAACCATATATTTATGCAGGGTCTGCAGGCATAGTTTTCAATGGGATAACTGGCACAGTTTTATCAACAAACTACACAAAAAGCCAATTGACAAACAATGGTCTAAAATATTTAAAATTAAAAGTTGACTCTAACACTTCAACAAAAGTAGTTTCATTTGGTTGCTGGCAAGATAGTTCATGGTCGGCAAACTGGAATGCTTCAAGTGTTAAGATTTACAACACAAGCAATGCATTAATTAGAGATTTTGTTGCATGCGTAAATGGAAGTGGAACAGTTGGTATGTATGACCTTGTGGAAGGCAAATTTTACACGAATGCTGGCACATTTACATCAGGGGGCGAAGGCTCTCAAAATCAACTTAAATTGTTACTTAAAAATGAAGATTTGGGCTCATCTTTTGGTATTAGGTACAAAGTCAATTTCTATGCAACAACATTGAATGGCAAAGTGTTATTAACATCGTCAATTGCAGGCATGACAGCACCAACAAGTTCAACAAACGGTTTTGTGTATAATTCAACTGACGGCTATTATTACTATCAAAACAGTTCGGGGCAAAATGTGGTGTTTGAACCTGCAACCAGTTCAGCAGTGACAAGCAGATATTTAATGCAGTCATTTTCAATAGATTTCAGCAGTGTTTCAAATCTTTTGGGTGGCAACAGCATTTATATGGAAATTCTGGTTGAAAGTGTTACTATTTAAAAAGGGGAGATTATGGCAGAAAAAGATATAAATTCACCAAATTTACAATCAAGACCGACGCAATCATCTGCGCCTAATCTTTCATCCGTTGGCAGGTCAGTGCCACCACAAACCCCAAGCGGAACAATCTCAGCAAGGCAAACACCTATTGTACCTAAAAGCACTTTGAGTGAAACCCAGGCACAAAAGCCAGTTGCTAAAAAGAAACAAAAAACAAAAGATCATTTAAAATCATCAAACATCAGTATTGATGACTTGGAAACTATCAACGAAAACAACTTAAAACAATATCGAAGCCGTGTTACACGTAACAGATTTGTTATTATTACTCTTATAATTTTGCTTGTTGCGGCAATCACAACAATTGCGGTTATCGTTGGTATTCAACGTATGGTTAATAACTGCGAAATCAAAGTGCATGGCAACGTGTCTGCTGATTGCTATGTTGACGGCCAGCAGTTGAACAAGTTCCGTACGCCAATCGGTGTGCAAGGCAACCGAGTTTATCTTATTGATACAGATATTGATATTCATTCTTCTGGCAATTATAACGTTTATTTCACAATTGAAGTTTTCCAAGCAGGTGTAAAACTTAACAACACTTTTGCTTATGAATATAACCATGATTTGTTCCATGCAGCCGAAGACGGAAAGTATGTTAGCAACTCCGCCATTGCAGGTGGCAGACGAATTGATTTGTTCAATGGTGTTGTGCTGGACAATGCGTATGAAGAGACTTTAACAACTGATAACTTTACAATGGAAATCAATGTTTATTTTGAAAGGACGTAGTTTTAAACTATTCCTTTTTTTTATTTGGTTAAAAATCAGTTTTGCGTGTGAAAAAACAAATTATTATTTTAATCAAATAAAAGTGTTTGTGATTGAGATTTGTGGGTTTAATAAAGCAATATTTTGCAATAATTTATAACTATATACAGACTATTTTTTCAACCATTTGATATGTTTTATTATATTTGATTTTTTTATATGGTTATGCTACACTTTAAACGAGGAGAATTTAATGCTAGAACTTAAAAATATTAGTTATATTGTTAAAAATGGCAAAGAAAAGAAAACCATTCTTGACAATTTTTCATACACTTTTAAAGATAATTGCATAACGGCAATCACTGGACATAATGGCAGTGGTAAATCTACATTGACAAAGATAATAATGGGCATTGTTAAACCAACATCTGGCAAAGTAATTTTGAATGGTGTTGATATAACAAATTTGACAATTGACGAACGTGCAAATTTGGGTGTGAATTATGCTTTTCAACAACCAATTGTGTTTAAAGGGCTTACAATTAAGGATATGATTGATATCGCCACACAATGCAATAACAGTGTGCCAACCGCTTGTGAATATCTTTCAAAAGTTGGCGTTTGTGCAAGAGATTATATTAATCGTGATTTTGACAAAACATTGTCAGGTGGCGAACAAAAACGTGTTGAATTGGCGCTTGCGCTTGCAAAAAAAGGCGATACAGTGATATTTGACGAGCCTGAAGCGGGCATTGACCTTTGGAGTTTTGACAAATTAAGCAGTGTTTTTGAAAAAAATAAGTCATATATTGTTGTTAGTCACCAAACAAGGCTGCTTGAACGTGCAGATGAAATCATTGTGATGAGCAAAGGTAAAATCAGTGACGCAGGCAAAAGTCAAGAAGTGCTTAAAAATATGGGCAAATTGACATGCAACAAAATTGAGGGGGCAGACAATGAAACTAGATAATATTTCCAAAAACATTTTGGCACAAGTGGCAAATTTGCATGAAATACCTACTGGCGCTGTTTCTATTAGGGTTAATGGCAAAAGCGAAATGCTTAAATCAAGTGCAAATATTGAAATTGAACGCAAGACGGATAATCCAGGCATAAATGTTTATATTCATTCATCTTGCCAAGGCGAGGCTTGCCATATTCCTGTTGTGGTAAACCAAAATGACCTTTTTGATATGGTGTATAACGACTTTTACATTGAAGATGGTGCAGTTGTTACAATCGTTGCTGGGTGTGGTGTGCATTCAACTGGCAATGCTGGGCATGACGGGATTCATACCTTTCATGTTGGCAAGAATGCAACAGTAAACTATATTGAAAATCATTTGGGGCTTGGCGAAGGTCAGCATAAAATCCTGAACCCAACAACAATATTGAAAATTGGCAAAAATTCAACCGTTACATTAAACACAACACAAATTGGTGGTGTAGATTCTGCCAACAGGGTTACAAAAGCAATTGTTGGGGAGAATGCAACATTGATTATTAATGAAAAGATTTTAACCGACCGTTTTCAAATTGCTAAAACAAATTTCACAGTTCAATTGAAAGGTAAAGATAGCAAATGCAATATCGTTTCAAGAAGTGTTGCAAGGGGAGAAAGTGAACAAGTGTTTAAATCAAATATGATTGGCAAAAATCTTTGCTTTGGTCATGTTGAGTGTGACGGCATTGTTTTGGACAATTCAAGGATATCATCTTTGCCACAGGTTTCAGCATTTGATAATCGTGCAAGCCTTTCACACGAAGCGGCAATTGGCAAAATTGCAAGTGAGCAAATTGTAAAACTTATGACATTGGGTTTGACAGAAAAACAAGCAGAAGAAAAAATAATTGAAGGCTTTTTGAAATAATAAAAAATGAAAATAA
>JBNMLD010000051.1:0-5606 GCA_050874685.1 Candidatus Onthoplasma sp.
AATTGAATTTAGAAAAAATTGAAAAAAATATAAAAAAATACATAATTGAATATAAAAATATTGTTATTCCTGGTTTTTACGGATTGAATGAGTTTGAAACAAACTTTGCTTTGTTGCATACTGAATATAATTCCACAGTGGATAGAATCAAACTTTTCAGTCGAGGTGGAAGCGATTTTTCTGCCAGCATTATAGCCAAATGTTTAGGTGCAAACATTTATGAAAACTGGACAGATGTTGACGGAATTTTTGAAACAAATCCACAAATTGCAAAGTCAAACAGAATTGAAAAAATGTCTTATGCTGACCTTGATATTATGTCCAATTTTGATGCAAAAGTGATTCATAAAGATTGTGCTAAATTGCTTAATGGAACTGACACAAAATTGATTGTGAAAAACATTTTGACCCCACAAAAATCTGGCACAGTTGTTTCAACAATATGTCAACCATGCAATTATTGTGTTTTCAAACCTGTCGGTAACCATACAAAAGCAATGATTGGCTTGCAAAATGGTAACAAAATCTCAATTTCAACACAAAATGATTCCACCAACGAGATTTTAAAATTATATAAAAGATTAAAACCTAACTCTATTTAAGATAGATTTAGCTTTGTTTTTGTCAAAATATCTCTAATTTGACTAGAATTATGGTTTTTAGTTGCAAAATTTTTAAATGACTGATAAAATAGTTTGTAACTTAAAACATATTGTGTTTTTGGAGATGTTTATGGAAAACCAAGATATCAATTTGATTGTTGGGCAAAATTTGCAGAAATTGAGACGTAGCAGAAAAATGACCCAACTTGAATTGGCTGAAAAATTTAATTATTCTGACAAATCAATTTCTAAATGGGAAAAAGGCGAATCTTTGCCAAGCATTGAAGTGCTTTATCAACTTGCAAAATTTTATGGTGTAAGTTTAGATTCTTTGACAAGTGAAAATGAGATTTTGCCAGAAACTGAACAAAAAGAACAGCATAAAGACAGATTGTTCCCTACCAAACTTATAATATCTTTGCTTGCCGTAAGTGCGGTTTGGATTGCTGCAACAATTTGGTTTGTATCATACAAACTTGCAACAGGCGGAACTCCTTATATGCTGTTTATGTGGTCTGTGCCAATTTCATGCGTTTTGTTGTTGATATTCAACTCTATTTGGGGCAAAAGGCAATGGTTATTTTGGATATTGTCATTCTTGTTATGGTCATTACTGGTATGTATTCACATTCAATTGATTGAATATCATGTTTGGATAATCTACTTCATCGGTATTCCACTTCAAATTGCCGTTATCCTTTGGGGCGCTTTGATGAGAAAGCCAAAAAATAAACAGCCAAAAGAAAAACCCGTTAAAGAAAAGAAAATTAAAAAAGGAAAATCTAAGCCTGAAGATGAACAAATTTCCCAGGTTTTAGAATCTGCCCCAGCAGAACAAACATCTTCAAATGAACAAAAAAATATTTTACATAAGGACTTATAATCAATTCATCTAAAGACATTTCAATTAATAAATGCAATGATTAATACAAAAAGGAACTACACTTTTAAACCAAGTTCCTTTTTTGTTTTTTATGTTAAACTCGGCTTTTAGATTTATCAATCAAGCAAAACCAACACTCCACCTTTTATATGTAATTTGCAAAATTTTGCGTATTTTGTTTTTAAAATTGCTGATTTTGTTGTATAATTTGAATATATAGGGGTTTGATATGAAATTAGTTTATGTTGTTGACAGTGTTAGTGACATTAAAACAAAGATAGATATGATGCAAACTAGGTTTGGCAAAGATATATATTTTGTTGTTAAAAACCATTTTGTGGAATTGTTTAAATCTTTTGGTTATGAATGTCATGCTGTTTACACCAAAAATCTTGCCAAAGTTTTGCACACTATGCTTTTGAAATGCACAGTTGATGATATTTTGATATGTTATTCAAGTTTAGATTTAAACAACCAAATGTTAAACAATTTTTTAAGTAAAATTGGCGATGGCAGGCATTTTGTAAATTTAGTGCCCAAATACAATGTATTTGAACAAATTGGCAATGGTGCATATAATATTTATGTTAAATCTATGTTTAAAAATAAAGACAGTATGTCAAGCCCTAAACTACAATACATTCCAAGCGAGTTCACAACCGAACTTTTGATGAGTCATATCGCAAATCGTTTGTTTGAAATTGACCCAAGATTGGTTGTAAACGTTTATATTGAAGATAAAGAAATTAACAAATCGGCAAAGACAAAAACAAAATTTGGCAAACTGGACATTATTCCAATTATCGTTGCATTGTTAATCACAGTTGCAATGATTGTCACTCTCGCCTTTACAAAACCTGGCTACGTTTTCTGGCTTGTGATTGTGTTTGCTTATTTGCTTGATATTATCATTGGATTGATATTCTCATACAAGAAAAAGTTTGATACAAGGTTTTTATATTAATAATCTTTATCTCCTGTCCTTCACTTGATTTAAAGTGTTGGTTTGCAGAACCAATATTGAAAACTTTAAAGATTAGCGACACATTATATCAATTAATAAATTTTTAATCAACAATTTACAAACTGATAAAAGCAACAAAAAAAACACCAAATTAATTGGTGTTTTTTATTATATAAATATTTGTTAGATTTTTGCTTCTACTGTGGCAATTTTTCTGCCTCTAGCGTCACGTTTAAAACGTACAACACCGTCAATTAAAGCAAACAATGTGTAATCTTTGCCACAACCAACATTTGTTGATGGGTAAATTCTTGTGCCTCTTTGACGAACAAGGATTGAGCCTGCGTGAACAAATTGACCGTCGCCAGCTTTAACGCCAAGACGTTTTGATTCACTATCACGACCGTTCTTTGTGCTACCGCCACCTTTTTTATGGGCAAACAATTGAATATTGAACTTAATCATAGTTACTCCTTTATTTTAATGTAGTTTTTGTAATCGCCTGCAATTTGTTTAAGTGCCAAATAAGCGCTTTTCATCAAAATTTGCGCTTGCTTATCTTGTTCATTGACTGAAATCCTTAAAAATGGGATTTGCTCATCAATTTGATAATCAACGTCAGCTTTAACCACTTCAAGCAAACCGTTTAATGTTGTTTGCATGATTGTTGAAACTGCACTGCACACTATATCTTGACCCGCCACCGCATAACCAGAGTGACCTTTGGCTTGAATGGTGGTTATTGCATCGTTACTTTTTAAAATTGTTAAGTTAATCATCTATTAACCTATGCTTTCGATTGTAAGTTTTGTATATGGTTGTCTGTGACCTTGTTTCTTACGTTCGTTCTTTTTAGCTTTGTACTTGTAAACTGTGATTTTTTTGTCCAAAACGTGTTCAACAACTTTTGCACTAACAACAATATCTTTTACAACAGGGTTGCCAACTTTTGACTTGTCACCATCAACAACCATAAGCACTGGGAAAGTTACAACTTCGCCTGCTTCAGCATTAAGACGGTCAACAACAAGAGTATTGCCAGCTTCAACTTTATATTGTTTACCTGAAATATTTGCTATTGCGTACATACTAGTTACCTCCTATAAAGACTCACTTTTAAGGCACTCACAAGAGATTTAAAGCCTGTTCAATGTGGTACTACGATTTGTATTATAACAAAAGACAAGATAATTGTCAACAGTTAAAAATAAAAATTAATTATATGCAACAAATTATATAAAGGTCATAATACATTAACTTTTGCAAAAAAGGTTTGATTTTGATAAAAAACAGTTAGTTTTATGGCTTTTTAAGTAAATACACAACACCTGATGATTGCATTTTAACAAATTTATATTATGTTTTTGATTGACGTGTCCAATGGAAATTTTAAGGCAAAGTTGACAACGGAATCTTCATCGATATATTTTTGATGTGTTGTAGGGCAATAAAAGATTGTGTAATTTTTGTTGTTGATAAGTTTTAAAAGTGAAAATAAATTTTGACTTTCATCTATTTTTAGCATCACAACTTTTTCATATTTGTGATTTGTTTTTGATTTAAACAAACTGAAATTTGGCGAATGTTTTGGTGTTTGCAGAATAAAGAAAACCGCAAACAAAAGATATAACCAATTTGTTTCAGCAAAGATTGAACATATAAACATAATTGCAAATGTTATTGTTAAAAGCAATCTAACAATCAAATCTGCAATTAAATATGCTTTTTTTGTTTTGAAAATGCTTTGAAAAATTTTGCCACCGTCAAGTGGATAAATCGGCAACAGATTGAAAAACGCAAGCACCAAATTACACACACAAAATGTGTTTAGCATTGCAAATGACGCAGGAAAAATTGAATAACTTGCCAAACACAAAACACACAAAATCAGGTTACACGCAGGGCCAGCAATGTTTATGGCAAAGGCATCTTTACTATCAATTTGATTGTCCAATTCAACTGACAAACCCAGCATGGACAATTTTACATACTTCACTTTATATCCTCGCTTTAAAGCAACAAAAATATGCGCTAGTTCATGCAAAGCGAGCGCACAAAAATAGTTTAACAACAGCAAAAATTTTTGAGTCAATATACAAATTGCTATCAACATAAAAAAACTTATGCTAAACTTAAATTTTTTCATATATTAAGGTATTGCTTTTTGTGTTGTTTTAGTACATCAACCTGGCAGAGTGTGCATTAATTTTATCCTTTCGCCAACACACAAAATTGAAATTGCATAATCATTTTTATCTGCGTTAATTTCCACTTTAATATCATCAAAAGCAACTTCAAAATAATTATTGATAAGATAAAAGAAATCTGATTTGATAACATCAATCAAGTATTTTGGATTATCTTTTTTATCCTTTTCAATCATTGCTGAAAGCCTTTGTTTTAAATCCATATTTTGTCCCTTAACAACTTCTCTTTAACATCTTTTTTATTTTCCCTAAAAATCCTCGATATTTGTATGTCTATATCGGTATTTTTAGTTCACTTTTTGTTTTCCTTTCTTGTTTCAGCCATCAACAACTTCTCTTTAACATCTTTTTTATTTTCCCTAAAAATCCTCGATATTTGTATGTACAATCGAACAATTTTTTATCGCCAGTCAATATGTTTTCTGCCAAGATGTCAAATGCTCTATTCACTGCAATACGCTCATCAAAAATACTTTCGCTGTTTGCCGTGATAACCTTATCATCATCAGGTATAACGCCACTAAAATCAATACGCAATGATTTTGCAACATCATACACATCTAGCATTAGTTTGTCTTGTATCAAATCGCCCCTAGCACGATTTATAACAAAGCGCTTTGAACATATATTGCTGTAACTGGACAATATTGTCACAACTTTATCTGCGTCTCTTAAACTGCTTAAATGAGGTGTGGTTACAACTATCGCTTCATCAGCACAAAACACTGCCCTTTTAAAGCCTGCATCAATACCTGCTGGACAATCTATCAAAACAAAATCGAACGATTTGCCAAGTTCACTAATAACCATTTTTATATCTGAAAGTTGAATTGATAAATTTCTGTTTAATCCACCTGTTGAAAGCAAAAACAAGAGTGGAAAACAATCGTCTTGAATAAGTGCCTCTTTCAGCCTACATCTGCCCTCTATTGCATCTAAAAGAGTGTAAA
>JBNMLD010000052.1:0-5419 GCA_050874685.1 Candidatus Onthoplasma sp.
ATGTATTGTTTTATAAATACAAATATGATATAATCATAATATGGAAACAATAGTAGCTTTGGCAACTCCAGCAGGAAATAGTGGAGTTGCAGTAATTAGATTAAGTGGGGAAAAATCAAAAGATATTCTCACATCAATAATTAAAGAAAATATTGATTTTAAACCAAGATATATGTATTTAAAGAAGATATACTGTGATAATATTGTAGATGATGCGCTTGTGGTTTATTTTCAAGCGCCAAACAGTTACACAGGCGAAGATGTCGTTGAAATCCAATCACACGGCGGTTATTTTTTAGCGCAAAAAATTATAGAAAAATGCTTACAATTAGGCGCAATAATGGCAACTCCAGGCGAGTTTAGTAAAAGAGCATTTATAAATGGCAAGATGAGTATTGACCAAGCAGAAGGTATAATGGATATAATTAATGCTGAAAGTACGATGCAAGCCGAACAAGCCAGCAATTTATTGCAAGGTTCTTTAAAGAAACAAATTGAAAATTATCAAGACGAGCTAACAGACATGTTGGCAGACATAGAAGCAAAAATAGACTATCCTGAATATGAGTACACTGAAAGTGAAACAAATAATTTGATTAACCGTATGAAAGATTTGAAATCAGAACTTGAAAATCTTGTTCAAACAAGCAACAATGGCTTAAAAATTAAAAATGGTGTTATAGTCGCAATTGTTGGAGCGCCAAACGTTGGTAAGTCGAGTATTTTGAATGCGCTAACAAATTCCACAAAAGCAATCGTTACAAATATTGCTGGCACAACACGTGATGTAGTGGAAGCAGAATATGAATACAAAGGAATAATCTTTAGGCTTTTTGATACTGCAGGGATACACGAAAGCAGTGATATTGTTGAACAAATTGGCATCAACAGAGCAAAAGAGACTTTATCAAATGCTGACATTGTTTTGCTTGTGAGTGATAAGGACAATATTAACAACATTAAGACTTCTAAACCCAATATAAAAGTATTCAACAAAAGTGATATATATGTCCCAACAAATAAAGATGAATATTTATGTGTCAGTGCTCAAACTGGTGAAAATATTAATGAATTAAAAGAAAAAATATTTGAGACAGTGATTGGCAAAGACAATCTAAATCATGGTTTATACTTGACCAATATACGTCATATTCAATGCATTAAAGAAGCAATCAAGCTTGTAGAACACACAATAAGCATCTTTAACGAGTCAACCATGGATATAATAAGCCTTGAAATTAAAAATGCTTGGCTAAAATTAGGCGAAATCAGTGGAACGACAAGTAGTGAATCAATCATTGACAGAATTTTCAGAAAATTCTGCCTTGGAAAATAAAATTATATTAATTTAATCAAAATAAAGAGTGTCTAAACTAATGATTTATGGCATTTTTTTATAATATTTTATTGAATTTCTATTAAAAAGTGCTATAATTAATAAGTTATGATAGAAAATTATGTTGATGAATATGATGCCGTTGTTATTGGCAGTGGACACGCAGGAAGTGAAGCATGTCTTGCTCTTTCACGTTTAGGTAAAAAAACACTTTTAACAACTTTAAATTTAGATAGTATTGCTTTTTTAGCCTGCAATCCAAGCATTGGGGGAACTGCAAAAGGTCAATTGGCAGGAGAGATTGATGCCCTGGGCGGAGAAATGGGTAAAAATGCTGACAAGTCATTGTTGCAATTAAGAATGTTAAATTCAGGAAAAGGCCCAGCCGTTCAATCTCTGCGTGCACAAGTTGACAAGGTTGTTTATCACACTGAAATGAAAAGGACAATTGAAAAGCAAAAAAATCTAGATATTTTACAATGCGAAATTGCTGAAATTATTGTTGAAAATGGTTCAGTTGTTGGTGTAAAAACAAGCATGGGTGAAATGTTCAAATGTTCTGCAGTTGTTGTTGCAACAGGTGTGTATTTAAACAGTAGAATTATTATTGGTGATTTTACAAAAAAGACTGGCCCTAACGGATTTGAACCAAGCACAATGCTTACGAAATCATTGATTGATTTGGGCATTGAAATTAGAAGATTTAAAACAGGAACACCAGCAAGAGTTGATAAAAAAAGTATAGATTTTGCTCAATTTGAGATACAACCTGGCGACGATCTTGATGTTAGTTTTCACTCTACTAATAAGAGAGTTAAAAATTTGCTGCCTTGCTATCTTGGTTACACATCAACAGCAATGCACGATTGCATACGGGCAAATATTGAACGTGCGCCATTATATTCTGGCAAAATTCATGGCATAGGGCCAAGATATTGTCCAAGTATCGAAGACAAAATTATGCGATTTGCAGATAAAGAACGACACCAATTATTCTTGGAACCTGAAAGCGCCAGCACTGATGAAATATATGTCCAAGGCATATCAAGCAGTATGCCAAGTGACGTTCAAAGAAAAATGTATAGCTTAATACCAGGCTTTGAAAATGTTAAAATTATGCGTTTTGCCTATGCAATAGAATATGACTGTATTAATGCAACTGAATTAAAAAGCAACCTTGAAAGCAAAAAAGTAAATGGATTATTTTTCGCTGGTCAAATAAATGGAACAAGCGGATATGAAGAGGCTGGTGCTCAAGGTTTAATTGCCGGTATAAATGCTGAAAAATATATTGACAATAAACAACCTTTAGTTTTAGGCAGAGACCAGGCTTATATTGGTGTTTTGATTGACGATTTGGTGACAAAAGACATTGTAGAGCCTTACAGAATGATGACAAGTCGAGCCGAATATAGACTTATATTAAGGCAAGACAATTGCGATATTCGTCTTACTGAGATTGGGCACGAAATTGGACTTGTTAAGGAAAGTCAATATAAAAGATTTAAACAAAAGTTAAAGCAAATTGATGATGTTTACAATCAACTTTCACTCATGTGCAACCCTGAAAAACTTAACAATTTGTTTACACTGAAAAATGAAAATCTGCCCAAATCTGGCCTCACACTTAAAGATGTTATAAAGCGAAACAATATAAACATTTTTGATGTTAAACAAGAGTTTAAATTGTTTGATAATATACCTAACAATGTGCTTGAATATGTCAATACTGAAATAAAATATGACGGCTATATAAAACAAGAAAAAGAGCTTATTGAAAAACAACATAAAACTGAAAATTTAAAACTGCCAAATATTGATTACAATACTATCCAAGGTTTAAGATTAGAGGCAAGGCAAAAATTAAATAAATTTAACCCACAAACACTTGGACAAGCAAAAAGAATTGACGGTGTCAGTCCTGCAGATATCAATGTTTTGTTAGTTTATTTAAAATTAAAAAATTATATTTAAAAATAAATAAAAAATATTATAAAAAACTCAATAAAATACTATAAAATAGGATTTTTAATTAATTTTATGGAAATAAATAATCAAATTAATTTAATTAATAAATATAACAATATCTTCGAAACTTATTTTGAAGAACTTGTTTCATATAATGAGAAAGTCAATCTCACCGCTATAACAGAAAAAGACCAAGTTTTTGCAAAACATTTTTTAGACAGCATTTTGCCAATAGATGAAATAAAACAAAACGCAAGTGTAATTGATATTGGAACGGGAGCAGGTTTTCCAAGTTTGCCAATAAAAATTGTTAGGTCTGATGTTGATTTAACGATGGTTGACAGCTTAAATAAGCGTATAAATTTCTTAAACGAACTTACACAAAAGTTAAATATAAACACAAAAAATATCCATGCAAGGGCTGAAGATTTTGCTTTGAAAAATAGAGAAAAATATGATGTTGCTGTTGCACGTGCAGTTGCAAGATTAAATACATTAGTAGAATATCTTATGCCAGTTGTGAAGATTGGTGGAATTGTTTTAGCATACAAAGCAACAAGTTGCGAAGAGGAAATCAA
Organism: Candidatus Onthoplasma sp.; assembly: GCA_050874685.1. Lineage (GTDB taxonomy): Bacteria > Bacillota > Clostridia > Christensenellales > UBA1242 > Onthoplasma. The sequence goes on from JBNMLD010000052.1 coordinate 3,883, forward strand.
CGAAGCCAAAAATGCAATTAAAATTTTAGGCGGAGAATATGTTAAGACTTTGCATTATGTTTTACCAAATAATCAAGGGGAAAGAAACATCGTTGTAATAAGAAAAATAAAACAAACTCCAAAACAATACCCTAGAAGTAAAAATTTGCCGAAATTAAAACCAATTTTATAATTTTAATTTTTAATATTGCAATATATGGGATTAAACAAATCGAAAGTTTAATCCCTTTTTCTTTCATTATATATACGCGTACGCGTGCGCGCGTGCGCGCGAGACTTGATAGAGATATTTTAAAAATAAAAATTTAATTGTAATAAACAACTATAAATTTTAAATAAAAAGGTATGTTTTTTGATTACTTTTTTAAAATATTGACAAATAAAATAAATAAATATATAATTCAATCAATGAAAATAACAAAACTTTGCCTAAACAATTTTAGAAATTACACCAACACAACAGTTGAATTTGATGATGGTGTAAATTTTGTCGTTGGCAAAAACGCACAAGGAAAAACAAATTTACTTGAAAGTTTATATTTAATGAGTGTAGGCAAAAGCCCAAAGAACAGCAAAGAAAAACAATTGATTAAATTTGAGCAAGATAAGGCAAAAATAGAAGTCGATTTTAAGACAAATGCTGGCAACAAAACTATAACAATGTTTTTAGACAAAGCAAATAAAAAGGCAATAAAAATTAACAGTTTAAACATACTGAAATTGACTGAACTTGTTGGTATCCTTTCTGTGGTTTATTTCAGTCCTGATGAAATGAAGTTGATTAAAGAAGTTCCTGAAGACAGACGTAATTTTTTAGACGTATCTATCAGTCAGTTTGACAAGCCATATTTATACAATTTATTGAGATATGATAAGGTGTTAAAACAACGTAATGCAATATTAAAAAGTTTAAATTCTAACCAAACAAAAATTGAACAATTAAAATTATTTACCCCACAATTAATTGATATTGCTGAAAAAATAATAGAAAAACGCATTGAATTTATTGAAAAATTAAAATTTTTTGCAAAAAATATTCATAAACTTATAACAATTGATGAATCTTTAGATATATCATACAGTTATCAAAAACAAGAAAATTTATCTATAAAGCAAGATTTGCAAAATCAATTTGACAAAGCTTTAAACAAAGAATTGGAACTTGGATATACTTGTGTTGGACCACATCGTGATGATATGATTTTTAAAATCAATAATTTGGATTGCAGGCAATTTGCAAGCCAAGGTCAACAAAGAACAGTCGCTTTGGTTGTTAAATTGTCACTTATGGAAGTTATAAAACAAGAAATAGGCGAATATCCTGTTTTGTTGTTGGACGATGTATTAAGTGAACTTGATGATGATAGGCAGAATCGTCTGCTAAACCTGACAAAAGAATATCAAACACTTATAACCTGTACAGCCTTGCCAAGAATAAATTTTAAAGCCAACATTATAGAAATAAAAAACGGCTCAAAAGTATAACAGTCGTTTTTTTATTTCCACAAAAGAAATTAAAATATTATGAAAAAAATCA
>JBNMLD010000053.1:0-5003 GCA_050874685.1 Candidatus Onthoplasma sp.
ATTTTGCATCATACAAGGTTTTACCTTCACTCACATTTGCAATCAATGGAACTTGCAAAGATATCACACCTTCCATTTCTTGCTTTAAAATATTTTTAACAATATCACTTTCATCATGATGACAATCAACAACCAATTCATCGTGGATTTGAATTATCAATTTGCTTTTTAGGTTTTGTTCTTTAAATCTTTTGCTTACATTTACCATGGCAATTTTTATGATATCACTTGCACTGCCCTGCAAAGGCATATTCTTTGCGGTTCTTTCAGCAAAGCCTCTAACCGTATGATTGCTTGAGTTTATATCTGGGATATGTCTCACCCTTCCCATAATAGTGCTTACATAACCATTCTTGCGAGCCAATGCAATTTGCTCATCTCCATAGGCTTTTACACTTGGATAAATTTCCAAATACTTATTGATAAATGCTCCCGCTTCTTTTGGTGTTGTTCCAATGTTTTGACTTAAACCATAAGCACTGATGCCATAAATAATCCCAAAGTTTACTGATTTTGCAACTCGGCGCATTGAAGATGTAACTTCTGATTCTGACACACCAAAAATCTTGCTTGCTGTTGCGGTGTGAATGTCCTTGCCAGATAAATAATCGGCAATCATATTTTTATCGCCACTAAAGTTTGCAATTAATCGCAATTCGATTTGATTATAATCGGCACTGATAATTGTTCCATTTTCAAAAGAACTCGCAAACATCTTACGCAAATTTCTGCCCTCATCATCACGAATTGGCAAGTTCTGCAAATTTGGTTCTCTACTGCTTAATCTGCCTGTGCTTGTTGTCCTTTGCATATAGGTTGTATGAATTTTGCCGTCAGCAGAAACATAATCAAGCATACCATCAAGATAGGTGGAAATCAATTTGCTAACCTTTCTATATCTAATCAATTTTTCAACAATTGGGTGCTTATCTTTGATATCGTTCAAAACTTCAACAGACGTACCTTTTTTGCCTTTATATTCAATTTGCAGTTTATCAAACAAAATTGTCTGCAATTGTTTTGGACTATTGATGTTAAATTTTTCGCCAGCCAATTCATAAATGTCATTTGTCAAATCATCAAGTTCAATGTGATAACTTGCACTTAAATCTTTGATTGCTTGCGCATCAATTTTTATACCAGCCTGTTCCATTTCAAACAGAACTTTAACCAATGGCAATTCCATATTGCTGTATAATTTTAATTGCCCGTTTTTTATAAGTTGATTGATATAAATTTCTTTTAACTTAAACAATGGGTACGCCTTGTTGCTTGTTGTTATATTATTTAGTTTAAGAGCATCTTCAAATTTAAGTTCTGCATCAAGTTCATTCACAATATACATAGCGATTGAAACATCAAAATAATTGTTTATCTCGATGCCAAAATCGGCCAATTCATGCATCATTTGTTTTGCGTCAAAGCACACAACTTGTTTCTCTCCAGCAAAAACATTTTTCAATGCCAACAAATTATTGTGCAACAAATCGCTGGTCTTATAAAGGCAATATTCTTTTGCCTGGGTTGAAAAATAAATTGCAAAATTGTCAGTAGCAACAGCAAAACTGTCACCAATACTATTTATCATATTTTCAAATTGCTCTTGTGTTTCAATTTCTTCAACTGGCAAGTTTTCAACAATTGCATCATTATTTTGTTCAATCGGCTTTTGCACAGGCGCTGAAGTAAACAAATCTTTGCGTGTAAGCATTGACCTGAAATCAAGTTCCTTCATCAAAAAATAAACTTGGTCATTAAAAGGCAATTTTATTTCGCAATCTTCAAGCACAAAAGGTATATCAACATCAAGTTTTATCGTTGCAAGTTTATGTGATAAATATGCCATTTCTTTGCCGTTTTGCAATTTTGTTTGATATCGTTGAGGCACTTTATCAAGATTTGCATAAATGTTATCCAAATTGTCAAATTCTTGAAGCAAATCATTTGCACCTTTTTGTCCAATGCCTGGCACACCTGGAATATTATCCGAACTATCCCCCATAATAGATTTTAGTTCAATTATTTGATATGGTTTAAGCCCAAATTGCTCTTTAAGTGCTTGTGTGTCCATTTTGTTGACTTGAGATACACCTTTTTGTGTCAACCAAACCGATGTATTATCATTTATAAGTTGCAACAAGTCCTTATCCCCAGATAGCAAGATAAATTCAGCATCAAATTTGCGACTTATAGACCCAACAATATCATCTGCTTCAATTTCTGGAATTTCAATTGTTTTAATGTTCATTGCTGTCAACAATTCTTTAAGCATAGGCATCTGCATTGCCAAATCTTCCGGCATGTGGTCACGTTTACCTTTATACTCTGCGTACATATCATGCCTAAAAGTATGCTTACCCGCATCAAAAACGCAAACCAAATATTTTGGTTTTTCTTTAAGCACAAGATTAAGTAAAATGTTTATAAAACCATAAACAGCATTGCAAGGTTTGCCACTCAAACTTTTGAGCATCGGCAATCCATAAAACGCACGATTTACAAGGCTGTTTCCATCAACTACAACAAATTTATCCATGCAATTAGTTTATCACATTATATAAAATTTACCAAACAAAATGCTTAAATCTGCCATTGTTGAAACAAAATAAAGGTTTTATCAGCCTTACGATTTAGTATATCAACATCTTTAAATATAAACCAAAAATTACATAAAATAATTAAAATCTCTTGCAAAAACAAAATTAATATGGTATATTTAAACCAGTCAAATTTAATGATGATTATTTAAATTTGATTAGAACATCTATTTGATGTGATTTTAAATATAAGGTTGGAAAATTCAATTATACCTTTACATTTCACATTTCAACAAAATCATCAATTTTGCCGGTGTGGCGAAATGGCAGACGCACAGGACTTAAAATCCTGGGGACCTCACCGTCCGTGTCGGTTCGACCCCGACCACCGGCACCAATAAACACATTATATTGTGGTTGGTATTGACCTGATAACAGCATTTAGTTGCGATTGTCAGGTCTTTTTTATTTGTGAGTATAATTTGAGTGTAATTTAGATTGTTATTTAAAAAAATAACGACTATTAAAATTAATTTAACAAAGGCACAGGTACATTAATCAAGACAGATTTGTTATCAAAAAGTAAAAAAGGAAAGATTGAAACTCTTTCCTTTTAAACTTGAATATCAATAACTCTATTTGCTTCTCAGCATTAATCACATTTCAAGAATATATGTGCTTGGGCCGTCCGCAATCATTTCAATCTGCATATTAGTGCGGAAAACACCTGTTTTTGTTGGCACTTTTTCATTTAAAAGTTTGCAAAGTTTATCATATATTGGTTCTGCCTGTTCATGGCTAGCAGAAAGCATAAAACAAGGACGATTGTAACCTTTTACATCGCCATACAAAGTGAAATTGCTCACAACAAGTAACTCGCCATTTGTGTCAAAAATGTTTAAATTTGTTTTGCCATTTTCATCATCAAAAATGCGCAATTTAAGCAATTTTTCAGCAAACTTGTCCACCATATCTATTGTGTCTGTTTTGCTTACTCCAAAAAGAATCAATGCACCATGTTCTATTTCACTATGTTTAACACCTTCGCTGTATAAAATACATTTTTTTACTAATTGTATAACTGCTTTCATAATCTCTCCAAATCCTATAAACTCAATGGTTTGATATTATCACAACAAGAATAATAAGTAAAGGAAACGAGCGCTGAACAAATCAAATTAACAACAATAAATTGCAATACAAAAACCAACCAATATTTTTGGTAAGTTCTCTCAAAATTTGTTGTTATTAGTTTTAATCAATGCAACATACGTTTGCTGAAATAGTGTAAGTTTATCATACCGCAAGCATAAAAAAAATGCCAAAAGGCATTTCAGATTTAATTTATCAAGAACAATTTGCGGTCGAGCACTTTAAAACGTTTATCTGCTAGTTTTTCAAACATATCCATGCTTCTGCTTGATGGCATAATAGCAACAAGGCTAACACTACCATTAACTCCGCCATTTTTGGTTAAAGACATAAGGTTTTTAGTTATATGCAAATCTTCAACATCAACCCCACGAACAGACTGCACATCATCAACAGCCAGAACACAAGTTTCGCCCTTTTCCATGATACGTTTTGCCCTTTCGGTTGCAAGCACAACAGCACGTCTAGCATCATCAATTGAATCTGTAAAATTTGTAACAAACATTTCAACACCATCAAGCCCTGCAAGCACAGCACGGTTTTTATCTACGATTGATGTGTTTATGTATAATTTTCTATCCGCATTGCAATCTGTAAGCAGATCAGCAACAGTAAGTGAATTTTCCATATTGTTTGCACCATATAAATATATACTTTCACCAAATTTTATATTCAAGTCTTGAAATTTAGCATTTGCAAAACTCATATATTCTGTTGGCATTTGATGTTCTATTTGTGCATAATCCTTGCGGTTTTTGTTGTAACTTTTGATTGGAGTGTTGTTAACTGTCAAAATTGACTCTGCAACATTGTGATTATCTCCCCCAACCTCAACCATAAGCAAATCGCCTGATTTAAGATTAAAATCATCAACCATTTTTTTATCAACTTGTAAGCAAACAAGTTTACCGTTTTGATAAGACCACAATAATGTGGAATTGTTTCCAATTTCAAGGTATCCGTTGACTGTTTTGATATTGTCATTATAATTAAATTGTGTATCTTGCTTTAAATAACTTGGTTGGAAAGTTTGTTGAGGTATATTTACAAAACCTTCAGCAAAAGGATAGCCATAATTTTTTGGAGGTCTGCCTTGTTTTGTCTTTGCAATATAAGGTTGTTTTCTACCCTCGCTAATATCAATAATATCATTTATAAGCTCATCTTTCTTTTTGCTTGTTGGCGCATAAACACCAGTCCTACGAGCAAATTCACGTAGGGCAAAAATACTTAATTCATTTAATTCTTCTCTTGTCATATATCGAAAGTGTAACATAACCAATTTTAAAAGTAAAGTATTTTTGTACAAAAATA
>JBNMLD010000054.1:0-4991 GCA_050874685.1 Candidatus Onthoplasma sp.
AATACCCTTGCGTTTACTGCTTAAGATGTGGAAAGCTGCACGTTTCCTTGCACCACCGACAATATATCCAACCTTTTTTGAATTTGGTTCAACAAACACATTATAAGCACGCAATCTGCCAAGGTTGTCAATGATTGTGATGCCGTCAAAGTTCAACATTTTCAAAAACAGGTCAGCATGCGCTTGAAGTTTGACTTCGCTGTAACTTTTGCTTTGAGTGAACAATCTGCTGAAATTGATTGGCTCTTTCAACCAAATGCCGTCTTCAAAAAGGCCAGTGTCAACATAATCTTTATCCACAATAACACAAAGCGCACCATGCACATCATTTAACACGTTTGTGAAAATATTCATATACATGTTCTTCATGTCTTCAAGTTTGCGTTGGGTTGTGCGCAGTTTGCTAAATGTTGCGTCAACAAGTTCACGGATTTCTTTTGTGAAAACATTGTTCTTGGATTTGTCCAATGAAAAGTTTACAGTTAATGTTTCGCCACCAATGGAATGCAATAACATTGAGTATGAGTTAAGTGGCCTTGCAATAACACAATGAGTTTTTGATGTGCGTTCTTTTGAAAACGTTGTGTCTTCCAAAACTTGCAAAAAGTTTTTATCTTTTATGCTTCTAAAACTCATTATCAAACCGTAAGAAATTTTGTCTTCTTTAAGGTCGATAAACAAGCACCAGTCCTGACGCATCAATGCCAAGATTGATTTTAATCTACTGTTGAACATGGTGGCTTCATTGTCTTCAAAAATTGTCAAAGCCATTGTCTTTGGAACAAATTTCACAAGTGAATCAATGTTGTCTGTAAAAATTATTTTGGGCTTAATTTTTAAATCTTCTTCAGCATAATCTAACATATCGTTAAATCTGTTCAAAAAGTGAGACATTAAAAGCGGTGGAAAATTTTCAAATTCTTGTTCAAAGAATTTGGTAACCTTTTCCTTGGCATTGTCAAAAAAAATTGTTTCGTCCATATTTATAAAAAGAATATAGCAATTTTATTTTATTTATGCAAACGAAATTAAAAAAATTGTTGAAAATTCTTGACAAATTCAATTTTTTCATTCTTTTTTATTAATTTTTTATATTTTTGTCACAAATTACAACAATGTTTTGAATTTTTATGACAATGTTTTGAATATTAGATGATTATTGCTTTTAAAAAAAATTATGTGTGTCAGCAATTAATATTGTTAGTGCTCAATAAATTTTTCAAATATATTATTTCATTTTTTAAACGATTACATTCAGCTTGTTTTGCTTTAAGTTCGCTTAAAAGCCTTTCAACATTTGATGCGGAATTTATGATTTCTGCTTTTGTTTCCAATTCGATTTTTTTCCTTACGATTGTTATGATGCCGGCAAAAAGGGCATTTATGTCTTCGTCACTAATTTGTGGAGGCATAACGTGCATTGTGCAGTTTTGTGATTTTGCTTCATTTGTTGGGGTTGAATTTGTTATTTGTTCATCTTTAATCATAAAAATATTTTCCCCCAAGGTTTCAAATTTATCAGTGATTTATTTGGCTATATTTGTTGCAAAAAAGGTTTTGATGCGGTTTTATAAGGTTATAGATTGGCAATATTTTGCTTCTGTCAACATACATATTTATATGAATTATTTGATTTCAAATTGTGATTGCAATATTTGTGATATTCCAAATATAAGCATTAAGGCAAATGTGCCATATAAAGTTGAGGGTGTTGAAAATAAAATATGTTGTTGTGTTGCAAATAATGCTGAACCGTTGTATGTAAATTTTTATGAATCATATTTACATTTTGCCACAAGCAATCACAAAAATTTAACCTGTTTTGAATGGAAATCTGACAGATATCTGTTTTTAATATTTCATAATTTTGAGGGGTGCGATTTAAGAAGTTTTGAGTTCTCTAGCAAACAAATTTCTGTCATGTGTTCAAAAAACCTTGTTGTCAATATGGGAGAAAAACAATTGGTTAATATGAATGTGAAAGATATCAAATTTTCTCATTACGAAACAGACAAAGATAATTGCTACATATTTTTTGTAGGCAAAAGAAATTTCTTGGTCGCTTTTAATAAAGATAAACTTTTATGGGCAGATTATTATGACGAATACAACAGTGATAAAGAAGAACGTCAAATATTAAAACATTTAAACGATGGCTTAAATCAGGGCAAGGTGTTGAGTGTTAAGGCTGGTGAAACTGAAACATATTTGGTCTATCTTGACGATTATGAAATGAATTTAAAACCAGATTTTATTGCCTTGATTTTTATGGATTGTGTGGTTGCAGGTAACTTCAAATATTGTGCAAATCTTGTGGAAAAATCACTTGGATTTGATGAAAAAACTGCAAAACAATTTTTTCCAGAATTTGATAGTTATTTCCCACTCAATTCAACAACGATAGCTTTAATCAAAAAAAATGCCCTAGTGGGCATTTGTGAATTTGAAATTGTAGATGAGAAGATTGTAAATATTATTGTGAATTAGATTGGTCGCCTTTTTGCTGAACTTTGCTTGGCAGTTCGAAAAGTTTGCACAATACCAAATAAATAGGATAGGCGGCTTGACAAACTATGATTAAAAACAATATGTCAGTGTATGCCAACGATACATATTTAAATAAGTCATAAAGCACAACAACGGCTGTTATGGTTAAGCCTAAACATGCCAAATACATCAAAGTTTTAAACCAGTTGAAAGGTTTGCACATTCTAAACAAAGCAATAAAGCCAACAACCAAAATTGCCAATGAAGACATTGTGACAAGAACTTCGGTTGAAATGCCAGTGAACATTTGGTAAATGTACATTGTGATTGTTGAAGCGATTAGACATAGCCCTGCTGGTATGGTGTTTTTTGCAATATTGACCAAAAATCTACCTTGGATTTTGTTTGTGTTTGGTTGCAGAGCCAAGAAGAATGACGGCAGACCAATAACAAACACTTCAAGCAAAGTGAATTGAATAGGGCTGAACGGATAGGTTTTGTTTAAGCACAATACAAATACTGCTATACAAATTGCAAAGAATGTTTTCATAAGGAAAAGTGAAGATGATTTTTGAATATTGTTTACAACTCTTCTTCCTTCGGCAACAACACTTGGCATAGAACTAAAATTGCTGTCTAACAAAACCAATTGGCTAACACTTCTTGCTGCGTCACTGCCTGCTGCAATGGCTACTGAACAATCGGCTTCTTTAAGCGCTAAAATATCGTTGACGCCGTCACCGGTCATAGCAACTGTTTTGCCTTGAGATTTCAATGATTTAACCAATATTGCCTTTTGTTCTGGGGTAACACGTCCAAAAATTGAATATTTTGTGGCAGCTTCCATAACTTCTGTGTTGCTCATGCCATAAAGGCTGATATATTTATCATAATTTTCAACACCAACACGTTTTGCAACTTCGCTTACAGTGATTGGATTGTCGCCAGAAATAATTTTGATATCAACGCCATTGTCCTTAAACCATTGAATTGTTTTTGGTGCGTCTTTACGGATATTGTCTTGCAATAATACAAAAGCAACAGGTTTTGCACTACTTGCGCTGAAGTTTGCGTCACATTCTGCCAGCAAAAGCACACGATAACCACTCATTGAAAATTCTTCTGCTTGTTTTTTGATTTCTTCTGAAGGTTTATCCATAACAAATTCATAAGCACCAAGTTTATAAGCACCAACTGACCTAAATTTGCAACCCATAAATTTACGTTCACTTGAAAAAGGTATTGCTTTATCAGCGGAATAACATGGCTTGCCAAAATATGACTTTAAGGCTAGGGCAGTGTGGTTTGCGTCATGGAAAGCATTTACCATTGAAGAAATGATTTTATCAACATCTTTTTCAGTTTGCTTTGACAATAACACAACATCTTTAACACTCATTGAGCCATTTGTTAAAGTGCCTGTTTTATCCAAACACAAAACATCAGTGCGGGCAAGCATTTCAATGCAATATAAATCTTGAACCAAAGTGCGCTTTTTTGCCAATCTAACAACACTGACAGCCAATGCTACAGATGTCAACAAGAACATTCCTGCCGGTATCATGGCAATGATACAACCGCTTGTTTTTGTTATTGTCATGTATAGTAGGTTGTAATCTTGTGCTGGGTTTGCAAGATAATATTTATAGTTGTTGTAAGCCATCAAGATTGCAATTGGAACCATAAATATGCTGATGATTTTAATTAATGCACGAAGCGAAGTTAAAAGTTCACTTTTTGCTTGCTTGAATTTTTTTGCTTTTTGGCTTAATTCAGCAATATAATTGTCGTCCCCAATTTTGTTTACTTTTGCAACACATGTTCCACTTGAAATGAAACTGCCACCAAGCAAACTGTCGCCTTTGGATTTTTTGATTGGCAAACTTTCGCCTGTAAGCAAACTTTCATTCACTTCAATATTGCCGTCCACAACAATGCTATCGCAAGCAATTTGCATGCCAGGGTTTAAAACCAGCAAATCATCTAACACAACTTCGGTTTTATAAATTTCTTGTTCTTCTCCGTCACGAATAACTTTTGTGAAATTGGAGTTTGTCAATGACAATTTATCCATTGTGCGTTTAGCACGTATTTCTTGAACAATACCTATGGTTGTGTTTACTACAACAATAACCATAAACATCATGTCACTATAAGCACCAACAATTGTCAAAGCAATGGCAACCAAAAGACAGGTTAGATTGAAAAAAGTGAAAACATTTTTTGCAATGATGCTCCAAATGCTTTTTGTTGTCTTTGTGCTTGTTACGTTAACCAAATTTTGTTCAATGCGTTTTTGAACTTGTTCAGAGGTTAATCCTACATCAGTTTTAGGATTAAATCTGGTAATATTCTTGGTTTGTTTTACTTTTTGTTTTTTGCTGTTTTTGTTTGCCATTATTTTTACCTTTTTATATTTAAACAATAAATTCAATTTTTATATTGTTGCATTATTAAGTTAATTTTAGCATATAAATTTATTTTTAACAAATGAAAAAATAATA
>JBNMLD010000055.1:0-4856 GCA_050874685.1 Candidatus Onthoplasma sp.
CCCAATAATCAATTTTATTTTTTTAAAAATTAAAAACCATTTATTCATGCTCATTTTTAGCCGATTTTGCTTAAAAATTTAATAAAAAATAAAAAAATACGCATAAATTTGCGCATTTTTAATTATTTTTTAACAATTTAATTTTAATTTTTTATTTTTCCAAAAACAACTGCATTTATTAATTCATAAACAAGTTGAAATTATTAATTTAATTTTTCATATATTTTTACAAAATTATCCACACTGATTTGTTCTGGTCTAACAGTTGCAGGATATCCCAATTCATTTAAAACTTTTTCAACTTTTTGTTTGTCATAATTATTTTTCAAATTGTTTATCAAAGTCTTTCTTCTCATTGCAAACGACTGATGAATTAAATTTTTAAAACCTTCAAAATCTGCAATTTCATATTTGTCATTTGGCACCAATTTGCAAAGTGCACTATCAATTTTAGGGCTTGGTGTAAAACATTCCTTTTTAACAATTCTTGGGATTGACACATCAAAAATCGACTGCAAAATCACACTGGTTATACCATATTCTTTACTGTTAGGTTTTGCACAAAATCGTTCAGCCACTTCTTTTTGGATAAGCACCAATATGCTTTTAAACTTTTCAATTTTTTCAATCAATTTAAATATGATTGGTGTGGTTATATAATATGGAATATTTGCAACAACTCGCATGTCATCATATTGCAAATTTGTCAAATCAAAATCCATAAAATCGCCAAACACCAATTCCAAATTTGGATTAGTATACTTAACTTTATCAAGCAGTGGTTGCAGGCTTCTGTCAATTTCAAAAGCAATAACTTTTTTTGCCACTTTGCACAATTCGTTTGTAAGTGTGCCCGCCCCAGCACCAATTTCTATCACGACATCATTTTTATCAACATCACCATCTTTAACTATCGCTTTTAACAGATTTGTGTCAAACAAAAAATTCTGCCCCAAACTTTTTTTATAATCTATTTTTTCTTTTTCCATAAATTACCTTTTAAAAAAATTTAATTTTATTGACATTTTCAACACTTTTTGCTATATTTTTTCATATACAAAAGAAAATTTTTAACAAAACACTTAAGAAAAGCGGTTGGTTTAATCCAACCTTTTATTTTTTTTACTAGCCAAACAGCCAGTTCTCATGTCTAAACAAACATAAAAATTATCAATTCAATTTTCAATTTTATTATATTTTTATCCATAGAAGATGTCAACCATTTGTTTCAACAGAAAAATATTTGTTTGTTTTGTTGACTTATTCCACCTTTGGTGTTAATATAAAAATGAGAAACGTTATATAAGTTTGAGGAGTATTGTCACAAACACATTTAGAGAGAGTTGTCACTGGCTGAAAGCAACTTATGAAGGTTATGGCAAGAAGGTAGCAAACAAGTTCAAGCGAAGAAGTATAGTAGAACGCTTGCGTGATGGAAAATACGTCAGTTTTAAATTGAGGAGCAATTTCATTTGCTTGAAGTAAGGTGGTACCACGAAATTTTCGTCCTTGCAATTTGCAAGGTTTTTTTATTTTTATCTTGCAACTCACAATTAGTTTAAGGAGATTATATGTTAGAAAACAAATACAATGCACTTGAGACTGAAAAGAAATGGCAAAACTATTGGCAAGAAAAAGGTATATATAAATATGATAAGGATAGTGTCAAGCCAACTTTTTCTATAGACACCCCACCTCCAACCGTAAGTGGTGAGTTACACATCGGTCACATCTCTGGCTTTACACAAGCAGACATGATTGCACGTTTCAACCGTATGCAAGGCAAAAACCTTTTTTATCCTTTAGGTTTTGACAATAACGGCTTACCTACAGAACTATTGGTTGAGAAAAAGAAGAATATTCGTGCACACACTTTGCCTCGTGAAGAATTTACACAAATAGCACTCGACTTGGTTAAAGATTACAACCAATCATACCGTGATATGATGGTTCGTGCTGGTATGAGTTGTGATTTATCTTTAGGATACAACACCATTGACCAACACAGCCAAAAAACAAGCCAAAAATCATTTATTGATTTGGCTCGCCGTGGTATCGCTTATCGTGAAGATAAACCAAGCCCATGGTGTTGCAAATGTCGCACAAGTGTCGCAGCCGCTGAACTTGATGATAAAGAATTTGACAGTGTATTTAACTATCTTAACTTTAAATTGGCAGACGGCAGTGGCACAATTCCAATCGCAACAACAAGACCTGAATTTTTGCCTGCTTGTGGCGCAATATTTGTTAATCCAGAAGATGAAAGATATAAGCATTTGATTGGCAAAATGGTAAAAGTGCCTTTGTTTGAAGAAAATCAAGTTAAAGTGCTTGCTGACAGCAAAGTTGGCATTGACAAAGGTACAGGTATTGTTATGTGCTGTACTTTTGGTGACCAAACTGACGTCGAATGGTGGAAAGAATATAAACTACCATTAAAACAAGCCATTGATGAAGGTGGCTACATGACAGAAATTGCAGGCAAATATGCAGGCATGAAATCTGCAGAAGCACGCAAAGCCATGATTGAAGACTTAAAAGCACAAGGCTATTTATATAAACAAGACCCTATCACCCACTCTGTTAAAGTACATGAACGTTGCGAACAACCTATTGAATTTTTATCTAAAAAACAATGGTTTATCCGCACATCTACCCCAGAATTAAAAGCAAAATGGGCAGAACTTGGCAATCAACTTGAATGGCACCCAGAAGGAATGAAAACAAGATATTTGGCTTGGGTTAGCAATTTAAATCAAGACTGGTCAATCAGCCGTCAAAGATATTTCGGCGTACCATTCCCTGTTTGGTATTGCAAGAGTTGTGGAAAACCACATTTTGCAGACATCAAAGATTTGCCAGTAAACCCACTTACAAGTTCACCAAACTGCAAGTGCGATTGTGGCTCAACAGAATTTATACCAGAAACCGATGTTATGGACACTTGGGCAACAAGTTCTGTTACCCCACAAATCAACTGCAATTGGGCAGAAGATGAAGAAGGTTGCGCAAAACGCATACCTATGGATATGCGATTCTGCGGACGCGACATCATCACAACATGGTGTTTAAGAACAATCATTAAAGCCTATTATCATCAAGGGTGCTTGCCTTGGAAACAACTTATCGTCAATGGTTGGGTTATGGCAGATAAAGGCATAAAATTTAGCAAATCAAAATCTAACAGCAAGATGAATTTAAATGATATGTTAAATAATTATAGTGCTGACGTTGTCCGCTACTGGTGCGCAAATGGTGCGTATGGTAGAGATGTTATGTTCACAGATGAAGGTCTTAAAGACGGACTTAAACTTCAAAACAAAATTTGGAACGCATCTAAATTTGTTTTAAGTTTCTTATATGACTACACACCTAAAAAACCAAACACAATCTTACCAATGGATAGATACATCATGCACAAATTTAACCAAGCATACGAAAAGACTTACTCTTTCTATAAAGATGTGGAAATGGGTTACGCAAAAGATGCAATTGAAAAATTCTTCTGGTCATTCTGTGATAACTATATTGAAATTGCTAAAAACAGACTTTACAAACCTGAAGTTTATGGTCAAGAAGCCAAAGAAAGTGCACAATGGGCTTGTTACAATGTTTTGCTTGGAATGTTAAAATTGCTTGCAATCACAATGCCACACATCACTGAAGAAATTTATCAAGACTACTTCCGTCAATTTGAAAAAACTGAAAGCATACATTTAACAACACTTGCCCCTATCACTATAGACAAGGAAGATAAAATTATTGAAAATGGCGATATGGTTGTTGACATCGTTTCAAAAGTTCGTCAATTCAAAAGCGAAAACAAATTGAGTTTAAAAACAGAAATTGAAGATGTCACAATTAAAACCACACAACCAGAATTTGTTACCCAATGTGAAAACGATATCAAAGCGGTTTGTTCAATTCGTAATTTAAAAATTGAGCAAGGCGACTTTGATGTAAAGATTGGAAAAATTGTTGAAAATATACAATAAACAATAAAATTTTAAAAAAAATTAAAAAAATACAGGCATTCCCCTGTATTTTTTATTATTTTAAAGGGGATTTTATAATTTTTATTTTATTTTGCAATAGGTTCTTGCGGCAATTTTTCTCTGTCTGCAACAATAACACATTCTGTTGTAAGCAAAGTTGAAGCAACACTGCAAGCACATTGTAAAGCCGTTTTGGTAACTTTAAATGGGTCAATAATTCCCTTATCAAACATATTGCAATATTCATCTTTAAGGGCATCATATCCAAAATTTTTATCTTCATTATCCAGCACTGCTTTCACAACCACACCGTCATCAATACCAGCATTTTTTGCAATTTGCCTTAAAGGAGATTCAAGTGCAGAACACACAATCATCGCCCCAAGTTTTTCATCTCCTGAAAGGGTTTCAACAAAAGTCTGCAATGGCAATTTTGCCTTTATCAAAGCACAGCCACCACCAGCAACAATGCCTTGTTCAATCGCTGCATGAGTTGCATTAAGAGCATCTTCTATTCTTAACTTCTTTTCCCTCATTTCAACTTCTGTGGTTGCTCCAACTTTTATCCTTGCGATACCACCATTTAAACATGAGATTCTGCCCTGAACAACATCATGGTCAAACTCGGTCAAATCAGTTAGTAGTTGCTGTTTTAATTCTGCTACTCTTGCTTGAACTTTTGATTTGTCACCTTTTGCTCCAATAATTGTGGTTTGGTCTTTATCCGATTTGACTTTTTCACATCTGCCCAAATCTGCAAGTGTAACTTCTTCAAAATTGTTATAGATATCATTCGAAATAAATTTAGCACCTGTGAGCAAAGCCAAATCGCTTAAAACTTTTTTACGTCTATCAGCAAAA
>JBNMLD010000056.1:0-4674 GCA_050874685.1 Candidatus Onthoplasma sp.
CAGATGCGGATAGAAACACAGCATATCCAGCATATTATTATGGCTTAAAAGATTTGCAACTTGTAAAAACAGAAATCAAAAATGAGAATGGTGTGGTTATCAATGTTGAATACAAGTATAAAACACTTGCAAATAATTATGGTGACAGTCAAAACCCAATTTTGATTTATGATTTGGCAACATGGGACTATTATTTGGGGCAAACTGATGAAACAAATTCATATTATAACAACACAAAATATTATTTCCGTGTTCTAAATGACATTGATTTTAGTTCTGTTTATAACAACCCAACAACAAGTACAGTTGAATTTAACGGCAACTTGCAAGGTAACAATATGGATATTGTTGGCTTTAGGATATATTCATCTCAAAACCTTGATAGCATTGGCCTGTTTGCAAGTTTCAAGTCACTCAACAACAAATCAATGTTAAGTGCAGTTAGAAACCTTGATTTAACACCAGTCAGTGTAAGTGCAACAAGAACTCAAGCAGTTGGTGTGCTTGCAGGTATCAGTGAAAATTACAATTTGTACAATTTGGATATTGAAGCATCAGACGTGACAATTGTTGGTGGCAATGCGGTCGGCGGTGTGGCAGGCTTTGTGCGTGGCAAATTTGATATAGATGGTGCAACATCAAATGTTGGTGTATATGCAAGCCGTTCTCAAAAGGAAAATAAATATAGCATTTACACATCAAATTATGTTGCTGGCAATTATGTTTCAAGCAACATTGATGCTGTGTATTATGCAGGTTCAGTGTTTGGTATTTTAGATTCAGTAAACAATGGCTCAAAAACAAATTTAAATATCAATAATGACAGCAACTTGTATCATGCAAGGCATTTGCTTACAACTGGCAGTTTAACATTGGCAGGGGATACTGTTGGTGGTGTTGTTGGTTTGGTTAATAAAAATATCAAACTCAATTACGTGTCAGCAAACATCAATCAAGGCAATTTTGCTGGATATCAATATTCTGCAGGTTTGGTTGGCGAAAATCGTGGCATAATCACAAACGCAACAGCAACAATTTCTGGTGAAGATAGTTTTAAAAATTCAACTTATGTGTCATCAGGTTTGGTTGGCTTTAATTTGAACGGATATATAAATTCTTCATCAGTAACAGCCGAAATCAGCAAAACAAATCAATCAGTTGTTGCAGGCGTTGTTGGCAGAAACTTGAATGGATTTGTGTCAAATGTAACAGTATCAGGCAACTTGAATGGATATTATGTTGGTGGCATCGTTGGTGCGGATTATATAGTTGAATTGTTTAATGAAAAGACAATTGCAGGCGGTGGCGGAGCAATAAAAATGCAAGCAGAAGATTTATCAAAACTTGCTTCCACATCTTACTTTGGCACACAGGCAAACAAACCATTTGTAAATTTGGCAATTGCAAAAGAAAGCGTTGACAATTGGATAAATAATTTAACAAATTATTATTCATGTGTTCAAGGCAGTGAAAATCAAGCGTCAATGCTTAACAAAAAAGTATTGGGCTTGGCAATTGGCTTAACAAACAAAACAAATTATCAATTTAATTACGGTTATGATAGCAAAAACAAGCAATTTGTTATAAATGCAGGATTTGACATTGATGGTGTGGGGTATATCTCTGAAAACAACGCATCAGCAAGTCAAACATATAACTATGGATTTATTAACATAATCAATTCAGTTGATTTGCCAGATGGCTATGATTCAAGTTTTGCAATTTTGTATGTTGTTGGTGCAAAGGTTGCAACATTTGATTTCTGGCTTACAAAAGATGGTTATACAACAGAATGTTTTGCAATCACAAAATCAGCAACAATGCTCACCACAACACCAAGTTGTGTGTATTATATTCAAAAAGTTTCAGGTTCAAGTCAAGAAAATTATGGTGACATTCTTAACATGAAATCAAGTGATGTCTATAAAATCATCACATCAAGCAATCAAGATTTGACATTTGCTGGTGTCAACTTAAACGATTTGTTTGATGAAGAAGTTGAATATGAATTTAAATTTGATAAGACAACAAAACTTTTATCATTCGTGGTTAAGCAAAATCCATAATGCAAATTGACAAAGCGAATTTTTATGATATAATAAAAAGCATGAAGATTGATTACAACAAATTAATGCATCAAGAAATAAGTAGTTTTGGTTCAGAAAAGCCAAAACTACTTTTGCATTGTTGTTGTGCGCCATGTTCATCGGCAGTGATTGAAAAACTTAAAAATTATTTTGATATAACCTATTTCTTTTATAATCCAAACATATTTCCGCAAGAAGAGTTTGAAAAACGCAAACATGAGTTTGAAAAACTTGGTGTGAATGTTGTTGATGTCGGCTACAATCATCAAACCTTTGTTGACATAACAAAAGGTTATGAACAAGAGAAGGAAGGCGGTTCAAGATGTAGGATTTGCATTGCTGAACGCATGGATAAGGCCTTTAAATATGGTGTGGAAAACAATTTTGATATTGTCACAACAACTTTATCAATCAGCCCGCATAAAGATGCTGAATTTATCAACATGATTGGCGAATACAATCAAAAAAAGTATGGTATTAAATATTTGCATGCGGACTTTAAAAAAGAAAATGGATACCTTCGTTCCACTCAAATTTGCAAGGAAAAAGACATATATAGGCAAGATTATTGCGGTTGTGAATTTTCGATTTATAAAAAAGATTAACACACTTATGTGTGTTTTTTCTTTTTAACAATATAAAAATTCAACTCATATAAAAATTTATGTTCAATAAGTTTTTTATAAACAAATCAAATCTAATTGAAAATATTAACAATATCAAAGCGCAAAAACCAAATGTCAAGATTTGTGCAATGGTAAAGGCAAATGCTTATGGTGTTGGTGCAAAAGAAGTTGTTGAAATACTGAACGATTATGTAGATTTTTTTGGCGTGGTAAATTCAACAGAAGCGGAAAATATCAAAAACTTAACAAATAAAAAGATTTTGATAACTGGCGGACTTGATACAAGCTATATCGACAGCAGATTTTCTTACACTTGCAACAGCCTTGAAGATGTTATTGCGCTGAAGCAACGGGATATAAGGTTAAATATTCATATAAAAATCAATACAGGCATGAATCGTTACGGCATATCAAAAATAAATGAGTTTAAAACTTGTTTGGACACATTGAAAAATAGCAAATTAAACTTGGAAGGTGTTTACACTCATTTTGCAACAACAGATAGTTTTGTTGAAAAGCAATTGGTAAAGTTTAACAAATTTATATCAGTTTTAAAACAGAAAGAACTTTCTACAATTGTCCATGCTGACAATAGCCATGTTTTTGACACAAGACATCACAATTTTGACATGGCACGCATTGGTTTTAACCTTTATAATAATACCACAAATGGATATAAACCTGTGGTTACAATAAAGACAACAATCACGCAAGTTAATAAAGCTAAATCAGGAGATGTTGTTGGGTATGACCGCCGTTTTGTTGCAAACAGACCTATGAAAGTTGCAATTTTACCAATTGGTTATGCTGACGGTTTTGATTTGGATTATATTGGTTTAAAATTAAACATTGCAGGCACAAAGTGTTCAGTTTTAAATGTCTGTATGGATTGTTTTATGTTAGACATAACAGATACAAAATTAAAAAAAGGAGACACTGTTTATATCTTAAACAATGTCAACCCTTTAAGTCTTTATGCAAAATATGCAACTACAAGTGAATACCTTATTATGTGCAGGTTTGGTGCAATTAGGGCAGATAAAGAAGTTGTGTTATAATCAATTATTTCTTGTTTCCACGCATTGTGAACACAAACAACAAAAGTCTTATCAACGACAACACAGATGTTATAAGTGCTGCAACGTAAGTCCAAGCGGCTGCGTTTAGCACTTTTTTAACACCTTGTGCTTCTTCTGGATCCATTTCGCCAGTTGAAACAAGCATGTTATAAGCACGTTTGCTTGCATTGAGTTCTACTGGCAATGTTACAAGGCAAAACAAAATGTTAAGGCTATATAAAATAATACCAGCCAAGATAAGCCATTTTGCGTTTGTAAGGTAGAAGCCAGCTTCCAAAATCAAGCCAACGATAATAAGTGGCCAAACCAAAAATCCAGAAATATTCACAACAGGTACAAGAGCTTTTCTAATTTTCACAGGGGCATAGTTGCTTTTGTGTTGAAAAACGTGACCAATTTCATGTGCGGTAACACCAATTGCTGCAACTGTGCTGTTGTCATAAACATCATCAGATAAAGAGATTGTGTCTTTTGTTGGGTCGTAATTATCTGTCAAACTTCCATTCACTCTTCCAATTTTGGTGTCTATGCAACCACCGCCGTCAAGCATATAACGTGCAACAACGTTTGCAGGTTTGCCGTGTTTTGTTTGAATTTTGTTGTATTCATTAAATGTGGTTTGAACTTTAATTTGTGCCCATAAGCCAAGTGCAATGCCTGGTATAAGAACAATGCCCAAAACGTAATATATCCAATATGCGTACATTTATATTTTCCTTTTAATCATACCTAACATCAAACCATATTTATTGCATCGGTGGGATAAATTGGTTTATGTTTAAGTTAAAACATTATACAAACATTTTAAAAATTTTACAATTAAATTGACAGACTTTTTTATTCAGCCTATACAAGTGTGATTTCAACAATTGAATTTTATTA
>JBNMLD010000057.1:0-4535 GCA_050874685.1 Candidatus Onthoplasma sp.
GCGTGACAGGCTGGCGCTCTAACCAGCTGAGCTACCGGGCCAAATTAAGATGTTGCCTTTAGGGCTGGTGGGCCTTCACGGACTTGAACCGCGGACCGACCGGTTATGAGCCGGTTGCTCTAACCAACTGAGCTAAAGGCCCCTTTAGAGTGTGTTGCAACTCTTACTGCACTCGTCACTTTGCAGATAATGGTCGGGGTGAAGGGACTCGAACCCCCGGCCCCATGATCCCAAATCACGTGCGCTACCAACTGCGCTACACCCCGACGATTACTTTTCAATATTACAATATAATTAAATTAAAGTCAATGATTTTATCAAAGTTTTTTACAATTTTTTTAAAAATTAATTCTTGACGCAAATTTTATTAATTTGCATTTTTTTGAATATATTTGCAATCGTACATTTCTTTATCAAGTTTTACAACCATATCTTTGGTTTGCTTAACACTAAAGTTATATCCAATTGCGTACGCAAAATCTTTTTGGTCTTTACACAAGTCTTCAAAAGGTTTTTCTTCGCCCGGTTTGATGACACAAAAAAACTCATCTCCACCCCAACGAACAACTGTTGAATGTTGGGCAAGCCTATCGCCTATTGATTTTATTAAGATATCGCCCGCTGTATGCCCTTGCTCATCATTTATTTGTTTTAAACAGTTTATATCAACAACTGCAAGGCTGATATTAAAATCGTGATTTGCTTCAATGATATTAGTTTCAAACCAATTTCTGTTATAAAATCCGGTTGCTATATCATAATATGCCAATCTATATAAATTATTGTATTTCTTTTTAGTTATAAACATAGTTTACAAATTCCTTAACTCGTGGTTAATGCGTTTATTATAACCTCATTTAAACTTTAAGTCAACTGGCAAATTTAAACAAAGTATTTAGAATACAACTCATTGTCAGTAATTAAATCCAACTTGGTATAATTTCAAATGTTTTTGAATTTAGATAAGCAAGTTTGTTATCTTTTGAAAACTTAAATGCCATATAGTTTGCCGTTAAATGAAGTTGTGTATCTTTATCTTTGCCATATTTGCTGTCACCCACAATTGGATAGCCATAATAAGCAATATGAGCACGTATTTGATGTGTTTTGCCTGTGACAAGATTTGCTGTCATTAAAGTGTTGTCCCCACGATACTCAACCACGTCAAACTCTGTGACGATAGGCTCGTATCCTGTTGTTTTCAATTCACTTATCCAAACTTTGCTTAAAGTGTCAACTTTTTTAAGATAAACAGTCCTTTTAATCTTTGTAATATCAACCCTGCCGTGCACAAGCAAAGCATATTTTTTTATAATGCCATTTCTGGTTTTAAAAGCCGACAACAAAGATTTTTCACTGGTTTTGTTCAATGCAAAAATAACCAGTCCTTCAGTGTTTCGGTCAATACGATGCACAGGAATTATTGTGTCATATTTTTGCTTTAAAACTGCCACTAGGTCACGCTCTTTTTCACTGACAACCTCAATACCAGCACGTTTATTTACAATCACAACATTATCATCTGCATACACAAGTGTGTACCACTCTTTTTGCTCTTTTTCAGTGTAAAAGACAACAACTTTATCGCCTATATTCAAATCTATATCTTGCTTAATACGCATGTTATTAACTTTTGCATCTTTATTTTCTAAAATCTTTTCAACATCAAAACGAGAAAGAAAAGGCAATTCATCAATAATTGCCTTAATCAACTTCTTCTCTGTTTTTATTTCAAACTCTATCTTTTGCATTATTTTATGTCTTTATAATATAAATCACGCATATATTTAGCGCCGATTTCTTGGCTGTCGCTCGCTTCACTGATTACCCAAGGTTGAATATCCATTTCATGCAAAACTTCAACAAATTCTTCCAAATTTGGCTTTCCAACACTGCCATCTTTCATGTTTTCGCCATGAACTAAATGGTGCATTTCGCCTTTGTCATTATACTGAATTGTGTAAGCATGAAAGTGTATATGCTTAAACTTTTCAGGAATTTCAGTTTTGATTTTCTCCAACCTTTCACGTATTGCCTGTTTATCAACCAAACTGCCAACTTCCCTTGCATGCAAATGTGCAATATCAATGCAAGGATAACAATATTTGCACTGCTTGCAAATTTCAATAATTTCATCAAGTGAGCCCAAATTGGCAGTTTTGCCACCAATTTCTGGATAAAAACGGACATCGCCCATATCTGTGTTTAAAGTGATTTCATTAACAGCATCAATAAGTTGTTTGATAGCAATCTTTCTGCCTTCTGGGGTGTTATCATGCCCGCCACCTGGGTGAAATATTATACGATTAACACCAATTGATTTTGCAAGTTCAATACCTTGACGCATATACTCTTTGCTTTTTTCAACACTAGGTGTATTTTTGCTTCCCAAGTTTATATAGTAAGGTGCATGAATTGAAAAAAACATACCATTTTGTTGTTCTTGTTTATAAATTTCTTTATTTACATCGCTAATTTTAAAGCCGTAAACACATTGTATCTCATAAGCATTCAGCCCCATATCTCGAAGCCACGCAAATAAATCTTTAAATTTACCTTTAAAGTTAGTAGGTGTGCCAGCCACGCCAAAAATTGGTTTCGTTTCTTCCATATCTTATCCTTATTTCTAATTATTGTTTAAGATTATTGCTTCTAATCTAGTTTTAAACAAAGTTTTTAAAGAATTTTTCCCTTAACAATAAATATTTAGCATCATTAATGCGATAACTGTTGTCAACCCCAACATCAAATGTTTTATTAAGATGTGTGATAGCTTTTTCATCATCAACAATCATAACATCTTGCAAACTTGCGTTAATGAGCCCTTGATTAAGAGAAAATGAGCCATATAAACCGTATTTGGAATCAATAACAATTGAATTAAACCTTATATATCCGTCAAACAGATAGCAATTTGCCCCATAAAGAGCAAGTTCTTTTGCGTAAGCACGTGAAGCATAATACCTGCCTTGTGCTTCAGATTTCATAGGTATCATAAGCCTAACTTCTATATTTGAATTAAGAGCAAACTTTAAAAGTGACATTATACTTTCTGTTGGGATAAACTCTTCCACTTGAATTTGTATTGATTGTTTTGCCATACATATCGCTTTGATGAGAGCCAAATCAAGCCCTTGTTCAATTGAATTTGTGATATATTGCATCTTAACTTTTGTTTTTGCTTCTTCATATTTAGGTGCTGTATAGTCCATGTATTTCCCACTTGCAAAAATAACATCTTTATGTGCCGATAAATCAATTGATTGTACAATCTCGCCTTTAAACTTAACAATCATGTTTGATACAATACACTTTTCCTTTTCTTGACATGGCTTAACATCAATTTTGCCCAGATACGCTGTATTGCCATCAACCACAACCAAATTGCGCCTATTAACGAATTTGTGGTCGAATGTACGCAATTTGCTGAATTGATATACTTTTGCCCCTGCAGAGACAAGTTCTTTTTTGATTTTTTTGTTTATTGTTTTGTCATAAATAATCTTTACAACAACACCAGCATTTAATTTTGTAAGCAATGGTTGCTTTAACCAATCTAAATCTCTTGATTTAAGTTGTGTAACCTCAAATATGATATAATTTTTAGCATTTGCTATTTCACGTAACAAGTTGTTTTGAAATTTGCCATAAGTGTGGAAAAATTCGCAACTATTGTTATCAAATACATTCACGTTATACCCTAACTCATTAAACGCAAAATATTCGTCAGTTTCATTGTTTTTTTGCTTTAATAGGTGGCGGTTAATCAAGCTTTCATAAATTGAATCTTCTTTAACTTTAACTGTCAACGAATTGCGCTTTTTGTAATAAATAACCTTTGAAATAAAGTATATTATGCCACCAATAAGAGAGGTGCACAAAAACAAAGAAAGCCACATTATAATTGTCCTTGGCTTATTGCGTTCAAAAATAATCATTACACTTGACATTGCAATCAAAACAAACAACATCAACAATACAAATAAAATCTTTAATACCATGTATATGATTTTAGCAAAACAACAAAATTATCGCAACTAAAACGACCACAAAAGCATTTTTGAAAATAAATTTCTCAAAGGTTTGTTAATTTTATTGTAAATTTGCCAATATTTTGATATTATTAGCAGTGTTATATTTTGTTGTAGCGGTGGCGATAGCTAACGAGTGAGCGATAGCGATGGAAGTGCCTGCACTACCGACGTTATATCAAAATATCAAATAACTTCAAAACAAAATTATCTTAATATTCGATTTTATGCTGATGTAGCACAGTTGGCGAGTAGCGTTAAGCAATATGCCATAATTGGCATGTTGTAGCGGTGGCACTAGCCAACGAGTGAGCGATAGCGATGGAAGTGCCCGCACTACCGACGTCATCAAAACATTATATAACTTCAAAACAATATCATCTTAATAAATATTCGATTATATGCTGATGTAGCACAGTCGGTAGTGCAATTGATTCGTAATCAATAGGTCGCCAGTTCAAGTCTGGCCATCAGCTCCATAAAAAAGGTAGTGTCTAACTACCC
>JBNMLD010000058.1:0-4519 GCA_050874685.1 Candidatus Onthoplasma sp.
AAGAGACCGTTTGCAATTTGGAAACTTGTGCAGATTGTCATTGCTGAATATGGGGCAATGATTTGACTGCTGTTTTTGCTTCCGCCTGTAGGTATTGTTACCCTTGTGGTTGATGTGAACACGTCACGTGCCCAGTGTGTTGAATCAGTGAAGTCATAAATTGTGCCGTATTCTGCTGTTGCATTGCCATTGCTGATATAAACTTTGATTGCGTAACTTGCACTCACTGAAAGTTTATTTGCTGTGTTATTTACAACACGAATTTGTGTTTTGAATGTTTCAGCACCTGTTGCTGTTGATTGGTACAATGCTGCATCGTATTTTGAAGTGTTTATAACTGAATAACTGCTTGTTGGCATTGTTGCTGTGATTGAACTATCTGTGATTGTTGTGATTGTTGCTGTGCCAATGCCGTTTGTTGTTGTAATATTGCCCAATTCATTGAGATTGACGATTGTTTCAATATGAAAGTTTGAATAATCTGCATTTGAATAATAACCACGTGTTACCACTTCAACCGAATCCAAAATATCCACATAAACTGCTGTGTGTGCTGGAATAATGTAACTATATGTCCTGATTTCTTGCACTTGTGTGTTATCGCTTGGATATGTTTCATTTGTCCAGTTGTCAGCAAAGTCATATTTGATAGTGTTGTTTACAACATGGACGTCACTTGGCGAAGTTGAGCCTGTGTCAGCAACCCAGTTGCCAACCGCACGGGCTTTGATTTTAACAGTGCTTGCACCTGTGATAATATAAACGCCAACACCAACATAGTTTTTGTTGCCAAATATCTTTTTGATTGCTGAAGTTGTTGCTGTGCTATTGCCTTCTTCAAGGTTGGTTACACTGCCAGACCTGAATGCTGTTTTGCCTTCTGGTGCTTTTGGTTTGTAACTGCCTTTATCTGTTTGATTGTACATCACAACAAAGGCATCTGTGCCTGTGTAACTGCTTGCTTTTCTGGCTTGATATTCAGCATAGGCTGAACCTGCTGTGCCTGATTGGTCAAGAGTTTCACTTTCTTTTACTATTTTAACATTTGTGATATTGATTTTTAATGATTTATTGTTATAAGTTTCATCATAACAATCAGCAAAGTTTACGCCCACAATGATTGGCAATTTGCCTGTGCCTTTTTGAACTGTGCCACGATAATATATCCTGCTGTTATCCACAATCCAAGCATCTCTGTTTGAAAAGTTTAAAATAACATTAGAACTATCTAAACCACCTGTCCATTCAAGGCTATATTCAACATAAAATTTAAAGTTGTAATCATAAGAATATTCCAAAGCAATTTCATATTCTTTTGCACCATCGCCGAATGGTATGCCGTTTGGCAAACTATCATTGACAATTTGATAACTTTGATTTGGCAAATACATTCCTGTTGCATAGCCCGAATTGTGGCTTCTGCTCCAACTAAATGCCGCATAAACAACACTGGTTGTAAATGCAAAAACTGCGCCCAATAAGACGCATAGTATTTT
Organism: Candidatus Onthoplasma sp.; assembly: GCA_050874685.1. GTDB lineage: Bacteria > Bacillota > Clostridia > Christensenellales > UBA1242 > Onthoplasma. The sequence continues at coordinate 1,497 of JBNMLD010000058.1, forward strand.
TATTAGATTGCCTTGCTTTTTCTTTTTTGCAATCACGCTAAAAACCCCCTGTTTTTGCTTTCATTCTGTTTGCTATTAATATACCAGCCTTTTTGCATTGCGCATTTCAATTTCGTTTTGCGCAACATAAGTAAAGCACCACAAACCTAAAATTATTGTGATAAACAACATTTTATGTTCGGCTATGAAATCCACATAAGTGCCATAGTTTGCAATGTTTGTTACAACTTTGCCTTCTATTTGATTTGCTGATACATATTGATACAATGCAGATGCTTCTGTCCTGACTTGCTCTAAAGACTTATCTTTAATTGCGTCAGCTTCTTGTTGCCATGTCCAGCCATCTTCTGCTGAACCATATTGGAAACCTACATTGTCGCCATGACAGATATACACATCATCTTTGATTGCAATAAGGCGGTGAACTGTTGGCAAGTTGCCTGAACTTGTTTGGTCAAATTTAAGCACATCGCCAACTTTATACTCTTTTGCAGAGTGCACAACCACCATATCCCCAACTTTAATTTCTGGCTCCATACTGCCAGTTAAAACTTTGTATGGCCTAAATTGAAAGGCATATACAAATATAAGGCAAACTGCCAAAATAATCACAATACCAATTGCAAGATTATATATAAGTTGTTTTGCAAATTTAAATGCTTTATTTTCTAAAATCTGATCGTTGTAATTCATATTTCCCCTTAATCAATTTGTGTACAACCAGTTGGATTGTAATTATTTTGGCTTGATCCGCCATAAATACCCATCAATTCAACAGATTTATAATCTGAACTGAATTGTGTTTTGTTTGTGAATGTTTGATTGATTTTGCAATTTGATATGCTTGCCATCGTTCCATTGTTTGATGTAACATACCCCACCACAAAACCGATATATAATTTGTTGCTGTTTGAAATTGACAAATTGAATTGCAATTTTATTGTGCAATCATCAATTGAGCCGCCTTGCATTTGTCCAACCAATCCACCAAGATTTGTTGTTTCAAGTGCGGTGTGATTGGATGCACCCAGCACTGTGCAACCAGTGATATTCACATTGATTGCATCGCCAACCAAACCACCAAAGTTATCTGCGTAGATATTTGTTGTTTGGCTGATTGTTGATGTTGCATTGCTGATTTCTGCAGTTGTTGAACCGTTGTTTGCCATATAACCAGCCACACCACCAATTGCTTTAAATCTGCGATTTGTGTTGCTTTGTGTTACTGATAATGACACGCTTGTTGCCCTTGATTCACTGCTTGCAACTTTGACACCTTTTGCATAAGCGGTGATACCACCAACATACACACTGCCAGAAGTTGAAACGAAATCTGCTTTTACTTCAACATTAAGATTAACTATACAACCTTCAAAAGTTGTATTGACAGCTTCGCCAACCAAACCTGCAATATAAGCATTGCTTAACAATGCATAGTTGCCTGCAAGTTGAATTGTTGCATTTACAACACTGATATTTGACAATGTCGCATTAGTTGAATCCATTGCTATCAATGATGATTTTAACACATTTGTCTGTCTTTGTGCAAATGTATTGACGAATTTTGTTGGATTATTGTCAGTTTCTGCAATATTTAAGTTTTTAATTGTTGCATTTTCAAGTTGTTTGAACAATGAGATACCTGCAAAGTTAGAAACTTCACTATTTGAGACATCAACATTTGTCATGCCAAACAATGAGAAATCTTTACCATCAAGCACACCAGTGAATTTGTTTGCAATGATTGCACCATTTGTGTTGATTTGTTTTGTCATATCAACTGATGACATATTGATTGCTTGAACAAGTTCAAAATGTTTATTTGGTTTTAGTGCGATGTTGAGCAATTGACTTGCATTTGCTATGCCATAAGGTGTGGCTTCACTGCCGTCACCTGATGCAAAATAGTTGAAGTCAATGTCTGCGTAAGGTGTAGCAACTGATGTTAAACTATCTTTACGAACCACACTTACTGACAATTGTGTATATTTACCAGCAGTTGTCAACGGATATACATAATAGATTGTTCCATCAATTTCTTGCATATAGTTTGTGTCGCCATTGCTGATTTCAACAACTTCAACAGTAGAATCTCCCAAACTGCTACCTGCACCATTGAATGTGTATTTAGCAATGTTATAAGAAATCCTCAATTTATCGTTTGTTTTGAAGTCTTCTGCAATTGGAATATACAGACTTAAATTTGTTTCATCAAATCTGATTTCCCCAACCGGTTGAGGACGTTCATTTGAACCTGTGAAGATATAAACCCCACCATTGAACACCTTGCCTGTATCAACACCAACCGCTTGAATTTTGATTGTATAACTGCCTGTCAATTGTTCTGGTGCAACGCATTTTAATTCTTCAGTTGCCAAAACTGTTTGTTCACTTGTTGATTCTGCCCCTGAACTGTTTGTCCATTCAAATGTCACTTTATAACCTTGAGCATTTTCAACTGCTTGCCAACTTATATAGTCATCTTTTTCTGTCACACCTGTAACTGTTGCAAGTTTTGTAAAGCCTGAAACACTATTAGATTGCATTGATGAAATGTAGTCTTCGCCTACCGCTTTTATCACAATTGAGTAACTGCCAGTTTCAAGCATATTGCCATAATTATCTGCTGTTGCTGCAAAATCAATTTGAGGGTCAACTGTTGTAAATGTATAAGTTTTTGCACCTGTCAACACAACAATATATTGATTGATATGGGCTTGGTCTAAATGCTCCCAAACAAGCACACCATTGTTGGAAACAATTGCATCAGTTGAAACCTTGTTGAGCCTTACCATTTCTTGCGCATCAGTATAATTACTATTCAAAATTTCAATGTCATTTGTGCTGTCATATTTACCTAGTGTCAACAATTTGATTGTGTAATTGCCAGCATTGATTTTGCTTTTACCAACGCCATCAATACATGTATATTCGTTGTCACTGATTTCGTAGTAATAATACTCTGCACCGTCAAACTCTTTTTTAAGAGTTCTATCTTTTGTGACGGTTTCTTCAACAACTCT
>JBNMLD010000059.1:0-4353 GCA_050874685.1 Candidatus Onthoplasma sp.
ATTTTAAAACAGATTTAATGCCTTATTATTTACAATAAAAAAAGCAAGAATTATCTTGCTTTTTTTCGTTTTTCTTTAAAGAATGTTTGTATCAAATTTTTGTTTTCATTTTCAAACTCAGTGTCATGAATTACATTTACAGTATGATTTAAACTTGATGTAATATTAAATTTTGAAATGCCACCACTTTGTTCATCAGCAACAGCATAGTAGACATTTTTTATTCTGGCATTTAAAATAGCGCCTGCACACATAGGGCAAGGCTCGAGTGTTACATACAAGTCACAATTGTCAAGACGCCAAGAGTGGAGTTTTTTGCAAGCTTTTTGTATTGCTAAAATTTCGGCGTGATGAGTTGCAATTTGATGATGTTCTCTAAGGTTGTAAGCTTTTGCAATTATTTTATTGTTTTTTACAATTACTGCGCCAATAGGAACTTCTTCTTTGCATTTTGCTGTGTATGCGAGCATTGTTGCCAATTGCATTGGTTTGATTTCTTTTTTCATACTTCATATTTTGCACATTTGCAAAGTTGTTGTCAATTGAATTTGAATATTCTATTGCTTTGGCGAGGGAGACAATTGGCACGTCTTTATTTTTAGCATAGATTTCTGGCAAATTTTCTTCACCAATAGGATGAGATAAAGATTCTGCACCAACTTCAATTGTGTATGCCGGGATTTTCAATTTTTGGATACACCAATCTTTGTATCCGCCTGTGGAATTTTCGGTTAAAATCAAAGGGTAGCCTGTTAATTCGCTCAAAGCTGAACCAATGTCAAAATCTCTTGCTTGGTCTGTGTCAGTTTGCCCTTCAAAGCCGTAGTAAATTATGTCTCCTTTGCTGTGGTATGATATTGTCAATTTGGGTTTAACCTTTAATGTAAAATCAACCAATGATTGCACTTCACGTTCACTTTCAGGATAGAATCCTATAAAATTTGCGGTGCTTGGGCAGGTTACATTTTGGCTTCCACCTCCCCAATTGGCATCAAAGTTGGTGTTAAGGTCAACAAGATTTATGTTAGCTTTAAATTGACTGAAATTGTTGCTACCGTTGTTTGCAAGTGTTAGATATTGTTTTGTGATGTTGCATGGTACACTGTTAATCCCATCAAGCACGATTTGTGCACCGTCAGGATTTGTTAAAAACACAAAATATACACCGCCGTCTTTTATTGCATTGTTGTGAAATAAATCTCTAGCCATTTCAACAAGCAAAAGTGTTGTTATGTATTCTCTTGCATGTATGCCTGCTTGAATTAAAATTTGAGTGCCTGAATAGTCGCCGATATGTGTTGCTAAAATGTTTTTCCCTAAAACACTTTTGCCAGCATTAAAAATTTCTAATCCTTCTTCTTGCAATTGAAGAATACGATTAATTAATTCTTGATAAGTCATAACTTTCTCCTGTTATGATATATGATTTAACTTTTATCATGTTGACAAGCAAATAAAAAACAAGGGTATATAAGCCCTTGTTGTGTAGAATAACTGGTGTTTATTTGTGATATGAAATATTGTTGTTTATTGTAAATGCTCGGTACAATTGTTCCAAAAATATCACACGCATAAGTTGGTGTGGGAACGTCATTTTTGAAAATGAAATTCTCTCTTTACATATAGTTTTTATCCTTTCAGCGATGCCGTTTGATGCGCCAATAATAAAACTGATTTCGCCTGACTTGAGTGCAATGTTGTTAATTTTTTGTGCAAATTGTTCGCTGGAGTATTGTGGTGCAGAAATGTCTAAACATACGGCATAACCTTTTATGTGTTTTTCAATTGCTTGGGCATCTTTTTCCAAAGCCAAAAGCATGTCTTTTTCACTTGCTGACTTTGGATTGTTTTCTTTTAATTCAATTATTTTTAAATCTGCAAATCTGCTGATGCGTTTTGAATATTCAGCAATTGCTTCTGAAAGATATTTTTCTTTAATATCGCCCATACATATTAAGTTTATTTTTATCATTAGATAAGCCCCCAAATAAATGATGAAATGGTAACCAGTGCACCCAACACAAAGCTCGAAATTATAAACACTTTGCTGGCAAAGTTTCTGTTTTTATCTTTAGTTTTATTCAATTCAAAACTTTGCTTTAACACAATGTTGATTTGATTGATTTTTTCTTGTGCTTCTTCCATGGTTAAATTGTTTGCTTTTAAGTATCGTATTATTCGATTGATGTCAATTCTGGCACGTTCTTTCATCATGGCTTTTACAAGACATCGGTAGCATACGATAAGCAAGAAAATCATAAGGCTTACAAATATAACAAATAAAGTTAAATTTGTGGCAAGCATTGCTTCAAAGTTGTTAAAAAACGTTGCAATAGGCCAATTCATAAAACTGCCATAATAAAAGTAAGTTGAAAGTGCGTTGTTCATAAAATGTATAATCATGCAAGGGAATATGCTGTCACTTACAAGCCCCACATATCCAATAAAGAAACCTAATATTGTTGCATAGAAAAATTGATTAATATTGAGATGAATAAGTCCAAATAGAATTGAAGAGATTATCAAAGCATATCTAGGATTTGTTTGCTTTTTGTTTGCGTGAAGCATAATGCCACGATGTAAAAACTCTTCACAAAATGCAGGTAACAAACAAGATAAGCATAATTCTTTTAATAGAGACCAATAACTTATGGTTTCAGTTGATGAACCTAATTTAACTTGTTCATATCCAAGCCAAGTTAAAATGCTTGAAAATGTTGATGCGACAAATGCGTTGACAATGTATAAAATAACACCCAATAAGAAAGAGTATAATAACATTTTGCCACTTATCTTTTTAAATCCTGTATCGGCAAATGTTTGTTTTAAATTTTTGCTGACCATTAAACAGTATAACAGCAGTGGAATGCCAAATAGCACAACACATTGAATTAAAAAGGCGGAAAGAAATTCATTTTTGATGAGCCCAAAACCGCCTAGCATAAAAATTATCGCAACAAGTGTGATAGAGACAAAATATATTAATCCAATTTTAATTATGTTTTTATTTTTCATTTTTTATTATTTTTTTATGTTTTTTAAATATTTTTTTAATTTTTTAATTTACTTTGCAAAATTTACAATAAACCAAAATACAATCATTAAGATGATTGAGACAAACAGATAGATTGCATCTTGCTTTGATAAAATTAGTTTTTGTGAATTTTTTAAAGCGAAGAATAGGATTATACCAACAAACAATGCAAAGCAAATGCCCGCTAATAGGTAAAATGTCCAATGTGAGAAATGATATCCAACACCTGCAAGGGCAAGAGAGTTGTTTATAATGTGAACAATTATACAATATATTATATTGTCTTCATAAGCCATTATTACACCTAACAATAAGCCCATAAGTAGTGGATAAATCAATTGTTCGCTTGACATGTGGAAAATACAAAACATCAATGCACTTACAAAAATTGCAAGTTGTTTGTTTGAGTTTGCAAGGCCTTTGAATATGATTCCTCTAAAAAGCAATTCTTCGCAGATTGCTGGAATTAAAACTCTTGAGAATATTGAATAAACATATCCAATGCCAGAAATTTCAATGCTTGTTGATTTTATTTTAAACAGAGCATTGAAACTTATAACAACAGGATATAGGATAAAATAACTAGCAACTGCAACCGCGATGTACAATAGTATCTTGTGAAATTTAACTTTGCTTGCTAATTTGTCCGTTTTTTTGTGCTTGAAAATCAAAAACACAGCAATGAATACAAAGTTCATTATAATAACGGAAATCAGATAACCCAAGTCTTTGCTTGTGAAAGCATAAAAGGCGGAAGAATCATAGCCGTTTGCCTTGCAGATTAAGATACCAATCACAGCAAAAATTATCAGCGCAATTTGAGATAAAATAAAACTCAATACAAAGCTGATTGAACTATCTTTTACACTTAACGATTGTTTTTCTTCCATTTGCCACCTTTTAATTTGTCTATTATACAAAAAATAAAATGTTTAAGCAATTAAAATTTAAGATTGATTTTTTATCTTTTCTTGCATATATAAGAATATGGAATTTATCATTTACAATAAAGATATGTTAAAAGCAGATTTGCTTGCAAAAAATATTGTTGTGACTGACGATTGCGATGTTGCAGAAGGAACAAAAATTTGGAGTTGTGTGTGTATTAAGGATAAAACAGTTATTGGCTATGGGTGCGAAATTTGTTCTAACTCTGTATTGCAAAATGCTGTTGTTGACAATGATGTGGAGATAAAGTCATCTTTTTTGGAAGATTGTAAAATTGGGAAGGGTTGTAAAATTGGTCCGTTTGCACATATTCGTAACAATGCAACCATTGATAAAAATTGCAGGGTAGGCAACTTTGTGGAGATAAAGAA
>JBNMLD010000060.1:0-4209 GCA_050874685.1 Candidatus Onthoplasma sp.
AATTTATATTTTTATTTCAATTTTTAAAACAAGATTAATTTTTAATTTGTGGAAGCATCTTTTTTAAATACATCCCTGTAAAACTCTTTTTGTTTTTTGCAATCTCCTCAGGAGTTCCAACCGCAATGATTGTTCCACCATTGTCGCCACCTTCAGGCCCCATATCAACAATGTAGTCCGCAGTTTTAACAATATCCAAATTGTGTTCAATAACAACAACAGTATTTCCATTGCCAACAAGTCGTTGCAAAATATCAACAAGTTTTTTGACATCATAAGAATGAAGCCCAGTTGTTGGTTCATCTAAAATATAAACAGTGTTGCCTGTGTCACGTTTTGTAAGTTCACTTGCCAACTTTAATCTCTGTGCTTCACCACCTGACAGGGTTGTTCCATTTTGCCCTAATTTCACATATCCCAAACCAACATCTACCAACGTTTGTAAAATCCTTTTGATTTGTGGTATAGCATCAAAAAATTCATAGGCTTCATCAATCGTCATTTCCAAAACATCATAAATGTTTTTCCCTTTGTATTTAACATCTAATATATCACGTGAGTATCTTTTGCCTGCACAAACTTCACAAGGCACAAAAACATCAGCCATGAAATACATTTTTAAACGTTTTACTCCATCACCCATGCAGGCTTCACATCTTCCGCCTGGGATATTGAAACTGAATTTGCCAGGATCAAGCCCCTTTTCTTTTGCTGAAGGGGTTGAAGCAAACAATTCTCGAATTTTTGTAAACAAGCCAGAATATGTTGCAGGGTTGCTACGTGGAGTTCGCCCAATTGGAGATTGGTCAATTTGAATAACTTTATCAATGCCTTCATCGCCCAACATTGCCGTCAAATTGTTTTCTTGGTCTCTCTTGTTTAGTTTATTGAACAATGCCTGATAAAAGATATCATTAACCAAGGTTGATTTACCACTACCGCTAACACCTGTCACACAAGTGAAAACCCCACGAGGGATTGCAACATCAAGGTTGTGAATGTTGTGTTTATTGCAACCAAGCAATCTAATATATCCTTTGTCTGGCAATCGCCTTTCAGTTGGCACTTCTATTTTCATCTCCCCAGACAAGAATTTGCCAGTTATGGACCTTGGACAAGCAATAAGATCGTCAACTGAACCTGTGGCAACAATTTCTCCGCCATGGACACCTGCTTTAGGCCCAATATCAACCAAATAATCAGCTTGACGGATTGTATCCTCGTCATGCTCAACAACAATCAAAGTATTGCCAAGATTTCGCAAATTTTTAAGAGCATCAATAAGCTTATCGTTGTCTCTTTGATGCAAACCTATGCTTGGTTCGTCCAAAATATACAAAACACCACTTAACCCACTGCCAATTTGAGTTGCCAATCTAATACGTTGTGATTCTCCACCAGACAACGTACCTGCACGGCGAGATAATGTTAAATAAGTCAATCCAACATTGATAAGAAATGATAATCTTGCTGTTATTTCATTAACAATGCTTTGAGCAATTTTCTGTTCATTTTCTGTCAACTTCAAAGATGTAATGAAAGCATACAACTTTGTTATAGACATATCGCATAAATCAGCAATAGATTTGCCTTCTATTTTTATTGACAAGGCACTTGGATTAAGCCTTTTGCCATGACACTCTGGGCAAGTATCTTCGCTCATAAGCTTATAAATTTCTTCTTTTATCCACTCACTTTGACTCTCTTGGAACCTGCGCATAAGGTCAGGCACAATACCCATAAATTTTGCACCTGGTGTGCGCAAATATTGATTGAGATTTGGTGCTAACTCTTCAGCACTGCCAGTTTCGCCATACATGAAAATTCTGCGTGCTTCAACTGGAATTTTATAATAAGGTGTGTCGAGAGTAAAGTCATGTTCTTTGGCAAATTTTGCCAATGCTTTTTTTGTTATGCCAGTTGCGTCAATATTAAAGCCCATGATTGATAATGCACCTTCGCTTATTGAAAGTCTGTCATTTTTTACAATTGCATTTTCGCCAATTTTAACAACATATCCAAGTCCTGCGCATTTTGGGCAAGCCCCTGCATGATTGTTAAAACTAAACAAACTTGGCTCAATATCTGGTATTGAAATACCGCAATCTACACAACTATACTTCACACTATACAATTTATTTGTGCCATTTGTGTCAACAACCACCAAACCATCTGCCATTTGCAAACACTTGTTAATTGATTCTGTAAGCCTTGAAACAATGCCTTCTCTTTTAACCAAACGGTCAACTACCACATACAAATTGTGGCGCTTATTTTTTTCCAAAGCAATGTTATCATCAAGTGAAAATATTTCGCCATCAATCATAACACGAGCAAAGCCGTCTTTTCGCAAACCTTCTAAAACCTTTTCTTGACTGCCTTTTTGAGAACGCACAATTGGCGCCATGATAAGCATTTTGGAATTGCCTTCTGCTTCCATAACCTTATCCACTATTTGGTCAAGAGTTTGCACACTGATTGGTTTGCCACATTTTGGACAATACGGTTTGCCAATACGAGCAAACAGCAAACGAAAATAGTCATAAATTTCTGTTATAGTGCCAACTGTTGAACGTGGATTGTTGTTTGTGCTTTTTTGGTCGATTGAAATGGCTGGGCTTAAACCATCAATGCTTTCAACATCAGGTTTGTTCATCTGCCCCAAAAACTGCCTTGCATAACTGGATAAACTTTCCATGTATCTGCGTTGTCCTTCTGCAAAAATTGTATCAAATGCAAGTGTAGATTTGCCACAACCACTGACGCCACAAAAAACAATCAATTTATTTTTTGGTATAGTCAAATTGACATTTTTAAGATTGTTTTCTTTCGCCCCTTTAATAACAATATTTTCTAACATGTTTTTCCTCTTCCAAATATAAATATTTTGTGCATTTAATTTATGTTTAGCCCAGCACAAATGCAAATTAAATCATTTTTTATTATAACATACAAAATCAAAAAGTTCAACACAAACTTTTTTATTTTTTTGCCAAAATTGGAAAAGCATTTATTCAAAAGAATATTGAAAGAATATAATTTTTAAAATCATAAATATTTATCCACATATCACTGATATTTTGTGGAAAACTGAAAAACAAAAAAGCAACCTATAAGCATTATTTGCCTACGATTGCTTTTTAGTATGATTTATTCAATCAAATTTTGACGTATTTAGTTTTTAGTGATTTTCATTTTGAACTCGCCGACAGTTGCTGTAGATTCAATTGTCACTGTATAAGACATATCATCTTTGCTAATTATCCAACTGCTTGCTTCTTTGCCAAATGCTTTCGAAGCTGCTTCACTTACACTGCTTGGCTTGTCGCTTGAACCAAAGACTAATGTCCATTCGCCTGCATACAAATAAATTGTACCAACACCACCTTTAACAATCTTATCTGCAACAGATGTCATTGTTACATCTTCGCTTATTACCTCAATAGCTAATGGTGTCCTAACAACTGGTTTCATATACACAACATTAGAACTTATAATATAACAATCGTTTGTTTTGTCATAAACAATATTGCTATCGCCTGAGGTTGTTGTGCCTCTTTCTTCATCTTCGTCTAATAACTTGTATGTTATTCCCATCAATGCATCTATATCTGAGTTGAGGTTTGTTTTATCTATACCCACTTTCCATGTTGCACCTTCACGAATCAGATATTGTGTTTCAGTTTCTTTCAAACCATCTTGTTTGTCGAATCTAACGTTGTTGAAAGTTACTTCTGTTGTGCCTGATGTTGTTGTAGTTGGATTTAATTCCACTTTCAATGCTGTAAAGTATTCAAGTTCAATTGTTACACTGGCTGTAATTACAAATCTACCGTTTGCAGAACTTGCATTCAATGTCTTAACTGGGGTTTGAGTCAACAAACTATTATTGTTGTACACGCACAACAATTCTTGTTTGTTGCCAGATAATGTGCTTGTTGTTGCACTTACCACTGCCAATACATAATTCTTGCCCACTACAACTTGTTTGGCTATTGTTGTTATTCCATTTTCTGTTGTTGTGGTTGCTCCGCTCATGTCAAATGTTGTTAACACATTCTTGTTATTCACTGCATCTGCTTCATTTGCATATTCAGCAAATGTGTATTGCGCACTACTTGTACTTGGTTTGCTTACCTTTAAGGTTACTACAACTGTTTCCTCATAGTTCGCTGTGAATGTCAAGTTGCCTGTTGTGCCTTTTACTAC
>JBNMLD010000061.1:0-4003 GCA_050874685.1 Candidatus Onthoplasma sp.
GATTGATATTATGTAAGTTTCATCAACTCGATTGTATGGCTGCTATTTGATGTAATAGATGCTTTTTTTGAAGAATAATTTAAATAATGGGCGCAAAAATCTTGGCGCTTTCCAACAATATATTTTCATATAATATCATATTAAATATGTTCGAAAAGTGTTAAAGATGCGGTTAAAGGTACAAAAAAAGAAAGCTTATTTTAATTTCTATTTAGTCGAACATACTCGTTACACATCGTATTTATCAACAAAAAAGAAAGCTTATTTGCTTTCTTTTTTCATTGTTTGTTGAAACTCGCTTTGCTCGTAACAGAAACAAGAAAAAAGTTTAGGGTATGCCTAAACTTATTTGCTTTCTTTTTTCATTGTTTTCAAACAACTAGCGCAGATGTTCTTTTTGCCTTTTTTACCGTCTAATTCCACATCAACTTTTTGAATATTAGCATCAAAGGTTCTTTTTGTGTGACGCATGCTGTGGCTTACGTTGTTGCCAGAAGTGCGACCTTTTCCACATACTTCGCAAACTTTCATTTGTTACCTCCATAGTTTTTCTCAATTACTTGCCTATATTAGCACAAAGCAAAGCAAAATGCAAGTGTTTTTGTTAATTTGCATAAAAATGTTTTTATCTGTCAATTTGGAGTTGTAAGGCTAGCAATGTTTAAATAATGGCAGAAAACTGGCAAATTTGTGACATTTATTAGTTGGTTGACTTTTGATTTGAAATTTAATATAGCAATAGGGCAGAGAAGTCCAAAATGTGCAAAAATCTCAAATCATGTTTAAATTGCATTTTAAACACATAAACTATAATAGGCACATTGTGTTGATGTAAAACTGAATTATAAATCTACATATAGATATGTTTTTCCATTTAACATTTTGCCAAACTTTGGCAATTGCGGGCTTAAAAAACACGTGAGAAGCCAAAAGTCAAACAAATTTAGCAAACTTATTAAAATTTGTTTGCCAAAAATATAATTATATTATATACTTAACTACGGAGAGTGTAATGAAACTTACTACGTTTAACACGTTTGGCAAAATAAGCATCAGCAAACTCGCAATCAGTAAGGTTGCTGCTGTTTCTGTTTTAGAGTGTGTTGGCGTTGTTGGTTTGGTTTCTCAACGTAGTTTTTTTAAGGGAAATACATTAACAACAGCCCACAAAGGTGTTGTTGTAACCAATATACAAAATGATAGTATGAAGATTGACGTCTATGTGATTATGAAGCATTGTGGTGTTTCAGCCAGTGCAGTTGCTTCATCAATCAAGCAAAGCGTGAAGTATTCAGTGGAGAAATTTGCTGGTATGATCGTTAAAAGCGTGGTTGTGCATATCGTAGATGTCCGTGTATAGGAGTAGATTTTAAAATGAATAAAACAATCAATGGTTCCGGCTTAAGGAAAATGTTTTCAACAGCATTTTCTTTGGTGGAAGAAAATAGGCAAAGTATTGACGCATTAAACGTTTTCCCAGTTCCAGATGGTGACACTGGTACAAATATGAGTTTGACACTCAAAAGTGCAGCAACAGAAATGAACGCTTGCGAAAGCAACACAATCGAAGCAATTTGCGTGGCATTTAACCGTGGTGCGCTTAAAGGTGCTAGGGGTAATAGTGGTGTTATCACATCACAAATTATCAAAGGTATGTGTTCAGCATTGATGTCATGTGAAAACGAAATTGACATTAAGGCTTTTGCACGAGCAATCCAAAATGGTGCTGATATGGCTTACAAGGCTGTTACTGTGCCAAAAGAAGGAACCATTTTAACAGTTATCAAAGCAATGGCAGATAAATCAAAGCAAGCAGTAAAATCAAGCAAATGTTTTGAAGATTTTTTGAATGAAATCATAGCTTATGGCGAAGCAACCCTTCAAATGACACCTGAATTGTTGCCTGTGCTTAAAAAAGCAGGCGTGGTAGATGCTGGTGGTCGTGGCTTGATGTTTATCTTTAGCGGTTTCTACAAGGCTTTGACAGGCGAATGTGCAGAAGTTGAATTTGTTGACAATGTTGAAAAAGACGTCACAAGTGAAGAAATGCACGTGAACTACAAATCTTTGGCAGACATTAAGTATGCTTATTGTACTGAATTTTTTATCGTAAACATTTTTGAAAAAACAACTGATGCGGATATCAACACATTGCGTTCACGTTTAATGGAAATTGGTGACAGTGTGCTTTGCATTGGCGATTTACAACTTATCAAAGTTCATGTTCACACAAATGAACCTAATAGGGCATTGGGATATGCACTTCAACTTGGCGAACTTAATGGTGTTAAGATTGAAAATATGCTTGAACAAAATCGTCAACTTCGCAAGCAAGCAGAAAAAGCACCTTTGAAAGAATATGGCATGATTGCCGTTGCAGCAGGTGATGGCTTGAGCGGAGTGTTTAAAGATATCGATGTTGACTATATCATCAGTGGCGGTCAAACAATGAACCCAAGTGCCAATGATATTGCAACAGCAGCAGACAATGTTAATGCAAAAAATATTTTTGTGTTCCCAAACAATAAAAATATTATTATGTCAGCAAATCAAGCAAATGATATCACTGACAAGAATTTGATAGTTATCCCAACTCGCAGTATCCCAGAAGGGGTAAGTGCAGTTATTGCATTTGATGCTCAAGCAAGCATTGATGAAAATATTGAAAATATGAAATCGGCAATTGAATCTGTTACATCAGGTTCAGTTACTTATGCAGTGCGCACAACTAATGTTGATGGACTTGACGTTACAGTAGGCGATATTATGGGTTTGGACAACCACTCTGTGCTTACAATCGGTAAAGATGTTGCTGATACAACTGTTGATTTAATCAGCAAAATTGTTAATGAAAATTCAAGTAATATAACACTTTTCTATGGCGATGGTGTGACAGAAGAAGATGCAACAAACATGCAGACTCGCTTGGAAGAAGCTTTCCCAGACCAAGATGTTTCTGTGATTTTTGGCGGTCAACCAGTTTATTATTACATAGTTTCAGTTGAGTAGATGTAGTGTGTTTTGTATAAAGAGATACCATATATATGGTGTCTTTTTTATTGTGCAAATAAAAGCAACAAAGTCGTTGTTGGTTTTAAATATCAATTTTTTTAGTGATGTATTTTATCCATAAATCGACACATACTATCAATGTAGAGCAAACTACAAAAAGGAGATATTATGTTTGGTAAAAAGAAAAAAGAAAAAGCATGTGCGCACAATACAAAGGCTTGTTCAAATTGCTCAAATGAAAATGACACAGAAATGAAAGCCTGTTCAAACAAGGCAGATAAAGCCTGCTCAAATTGTGGCAACACTAAAACAAAGGATTGTTCAACAAAAACAAAAAGTTGTTCAAATTGCGGTGGAAAAACCACAAAGAGCAGCAAATAAATTTTGATGTCGGTTGAGTGAAATTTTATTGTAATCATCAATAGAATACATTTCATTTAATCAAATTATTGTTTTTATAAAAGGGCATAACGATTTATATTTTTGAAAATAAAAATAGGAATAATGCAATGATGAAGCAAAATTCCTGTTTGTATTAGTTCAAAAAATATTAAATCAAAAGCCCTTTTTTGCAATAAAAAACTCAAAAATTATGGCTGGGGTTATCTGGAGCGGAAGACGACATTCGGCGTCAAAACTCTCGCAGATTACACTTTGCTCAAAACTTTCGCAAATGTGTCTTATGGCTCAGTTTTTCCTTATCCCTTCCGCAAGCAAGTTGCGCTGGGAACTCTGGTGCGAGTTCGAATCTCTAACCATTCATTATCCATTTAAATAAAAAAATAGACTTGAATTTAATCAAGCCTATTATATCTGGAGCGGAAGACGAGATTCGAACTCGCGACATTTGCCTTGGCAAGGCAACGCTCTACCACTGAGCCACTCCCGCATAAAATGCAATCGTTTATTTGGTGGGAGATACAGGACTCGAACCTGTGACCCTCTGCTTGTAAGGCAGGTACTCTACCAACTGCGCTAATCTCCCATACAC
>JBNMLD010000062.1:0-3777 GCA_050874685.1 Candidatus Onthoplasma sp.
ATATTATGATGAAGAGCTATGAAATAGACTTCAAAGAAATATTTGGAAGTAACTATGAATATAAATTCTTTTCACCAGGAAGAATTAATTTAGTTGGTGAACACATTGATTACAATGGAGGTCACGTTCTTCCGATTGCAATTAATTTAGGAATTTATGCTTTGGTTTCAAAACGTCGTGATAAAAACTTTGCTTTTTTCTCCGATAATTATTTTGAAATGGGCGTTATAAAAACAAGTAATTTTGATTATGCTAAAAATGATGGCTTTGCTAACTATCCTAAGGCTGTAATAAGATCGATGCTAGATAGTGGTATTAGCTTTCCTTTTGGTCTAAATATTTATTTTTATTCAATAAAAATTTGCAATATAATTAATTTTGTGAAAAATTGTCACACATAATTTAAGGAGAATTTATGCAAGACGAATTAAAAGTTACCGCTGACTATGGTGCGTCAGCCATTCAAGTATTGGAAGGGCTTGAACCAGTTAGAAAACGTCCAGGTATGTATATCGGTTCAACAGACGAACGAGGGCTTCACCATTTGGTTACAGAAATTGTAGATAACTCCATTGACGAAGCCTTGGCAGGTTATTGCAATGAAATCAATGTTGAAATCAATCCGGATGGTTCTGTCAGTGTAACAGATAATGGTCGTGGTATTCCAACAGGTATCCATGCCAAAGAAGGTATTTCAGCAGCAGAATTGGTTTTAACAAAATTGCATGCTGGTGGTAAATTCGGCGGTGGTGGATACAAAATTTCTGGTGGTTTGCACGGCGTTGGTCTTTCAGTCGTAAATGCTTTGAGCGAAACTTTGCTTTTGGACATTTATCAAAATGGTCATCATTACACTCAAGAATATCATCGTGGTATTCCAACTGATAGGCTTAAAATTGCAGGTGATGTTCCAGCTGATAAAACAGGCACAAAAGTAACCTTCAAACCAGACTATGAAATTTTCCCAGTAACAGAATTTAATTATGAATTGCTTAAATCTCGTTTACGTGAAATTGCATTCCTTAACAAAGGTTTGCGCATAACAATCAAAGATGACCGTGAAGGCAAGGAACAAGATAATGTTTATCAATTCATGGGCGGTATTCAAGAGTTTGTTGCAGACTTAACAGAAAACAAGCAATGCGTTTTCCCAGAGCCAATCTATGTTGATAAAATTTATCATTACAAACGTAAAGATGAAAATGGTCAACCTCAACCAGCAACAACAGAAATTGAATTTAGTTTTCAATATACAGATACTTACACAGAAAATATTCACAGTTATTGCAACAACATCAACACTGAAGAAGGTGGCAAACATGTAGATGGCTTCAAAAACAGTTTGATGAAGATTATTAACGATTATGCAACTGAAAATAAGATGCTTAAAGAAAAACAAAAACTTTCAGGCGAAGATACTCGTGAAGGTATAGTTGCTGTTATATCTGTAAAAGTTGAAGAACCTCAATTTGAAGGTCAAACAAAAACAAAACTTGGCACAGATGAAATTAGAACTTTTGTTGGCAAAGCCATGGAAGAGACTTTCAAAGATTATATGGAAGAGCACCCAAAAGAAAGCAAAGAACTTATCAATAAGTGTTTGCTTTCACAACGTGCAAGAGAAGCGGCTAGAAATGCTCGTGAAGATACAAGACGTAAATCTGCATTGGAAGTTTCAACTTTGCCTGGCAAATTGGCAGATTGTAGCAGCAAAAATGCAAGCGAATGTGAAATCTTTATTGTCGAAGGTGATTCTGCGGGCGGTACTGCAAAAAATTGCCGTGATAGGCATTATCAAGCAATTTTGCCTTTGCGTGGTAAAATTTTGAATGTTGAGAAAACAAGGCTTACTCGTGCGCTTGAAAATGAAGAAATCAAATCTATGATAACTGCTTTTGGCTGTGGTATCTATGAAAATTGTGACCCTAAAAAGTTGCGTTATGACAAAATTATCATCATGACCGATGCCGATGTCGATGGTAGCCATATTGAAATTTTGATGTTGACATTCTTCTTTAGATATATGCGTCCGCTTATTGAAGAAGGGCATGTCTATGTTGCTCAACCTCCACTTTATCGTGTGCAACGTGGCAAACAAATTAATTATTATTTCAGTGAAGAAGAAAAAGAACAAGCGCTTGCTGGTGGCGACAAAGGATATGAAGTGCAACGTTACAAAGGTCTTGGCGAAATGGATACGGACCAACTTTGGGATACAACAATGAATCCACAAACTCGTACACTTAAAAAGGTTGTAATGAGCGATGCTTTGGCTTGCAATGAAGTGTTTGACCTTTTGATGGGTGACCGTGTTGACGGCAGACGTGAATTTATTGAATCACATGCAACATTGGTTAAAGACTTGGATATTTAGTTAAGCAAAAAGGAAAAAATTATGTCAGAAAAATTTGAAAAAATCGACAACACTAAATATATAAATATAGATGTTGAACATGAAATGAAAGAATCATTTATCGCTTACGCAATGGCAGTAAATGTTTCACGTGCTATTCCTGATGTTAGAGATGGTTTAAAACCTGTTCATCGCCGTATTTTATATTCAATGAATGAAATTGGCTTAACCTGCGACAAGCCTTTTAGAAAATGCGCCAAAATCGTTGGTGATGTGTTAGGTAAATATCACCCACATGGCGACAGTTCTGTTTATGATGCACTTGTGCGTTTGGCACAAGACTTCACAATTAACGAACCACTTATTGATGGTCACGGAAACTTTGGTTCAGTCGATGGGGACGGTGCGGCCGCTTATCGTTACACTGAAGCACGTTTAAGTAAAGTTGCAAGTGAACTTTTGCGTGATATTGATAAAGATACTGTTGACTTTTATCCGAACTTTGATGGAACCGCATTGCAACCAAGGGTTTTGCCAAGCAGATTCCCAAATCTTTTGGTTAATGGCAGTGATGGTATTGCTGTTGGTATGGCAACAAACATTCCACCACACAATTTAAATGAAGTTATTGATGCTGTAATTGCAATGATTGATAACCCAAATATAACAATAGACGAATTGTGTGAAATTATTCCAGCACCAGATTTCCCAACAGGTGGCGAAATTTTGGCAAACAATGCGATTAAAGAAGCATATCGCACAGGCCGTGGCGGTGTTGTTATGCGTGCCAAAGCAGACATCGAAAGTTATGATAGTGGCAAACGTTGGCGCATTGTTGTAACTGCTATTCCTTATCAAGTTAATAAAGCAAGATTAATTCAACAAATAGCAAATTTGGTTAAAGATAAACGTATTGACGGCATCAGCGATTTGCGTGATGAATCTGGCCGTGATGGTATGCGTATCGTTATTGAACTTAAAAAGGACGCAACACCACAAATTGTGCTTAACATGCTTTATAAACAAACACAATTGCAATTGAGCAGTGGTATCATCATGCTTGCGTTGGTTGACAATAAACCAAAAGTATTAAATTTGCAAGAAGTATTGTTCTACTATCTTCAATTCCAACGTGAAGTTATCACAAGACGTACACAATATGACCTTAAAAAAGCAGAAGAACGTGCCCACATTTTAGAGGGGTTGGTTATTGCTGTAAACAATATTGACGAAGTTATTGCTATCATCAAAAAGAGCACTGACAAAGTTAGTGCCTCAACAAGTTTGCAAGAACGTTTTGGTTTGACAGACCGTCAAGCGAATGCTATTCTTGAAATGAAATTGAGCAGACTTACAGGTTTGGAAGTTGAAAAACTTAAAGCAGAATGTGCAGAACTTGAAAAAACAATTGTTGAACTTAAAGC
>JBNMLD010000063.1:0-3663 GCA_050874685.1 Candidatus Onthoplasma sp.
CACAAAATGCCGATAGTAATTGTTAAAATTGCGATGATAATACTGTCCCATTTAACTTTTTTGAAAAAACTTTTAACTTCTTCCATAATTATCTCCTTTATTTAAGTATAACCCTTTAGTTTGTTTTAAAGCAAATGAAATGCTAATTTTTGAATTAAAAAAACTCGACACTTTTATATAAATTGTCAAATAATTATATATTTAATGTCGAGTTGTTTCTTTAAAATAATTGAGATTTTGTTATTTTTGTTCCCTTATAAGCAATGCTTTCAATTGAATTGCCGTTTTCCACAACGATTTCTATTTTCATGTTTTGGAACTGCTCAATATTCATAGTGCTTTTTGTTTTTACCACATACTTTGTTTCGGTTGTTACACCATTATGTGTGATTGAGCTGTAATACCAAGTGACAATGATGGCCATAGATGTTTTTGATGTGCCGTCTTGAATATATGTGAAATCATTGATGTCTATTGTTGTTGATTCGTTTGCGTAAGTGTCTATTTCAACGTAGAAACAAGGTGAATTGTCTTCATAAGTTGTCTCTAGTACTGTGCGGTTTGTTGCAAGTGTTAAAGGTGAATTGTTGTCATTATCGTTACAACCACTAAAGATTGACACGGAGAAGAAACAACAAAAAATGGTTATCATAACAATATATAAGTTTTTAAATTTTTTCATATTTTTCCTTTTGTATTGTTTATACTAAATCAAACTAAACAATTTGTTAATCTTTTTAAACACCTTTATCGTCATAATCGTCTAAAAAGTGGTGTCTAACATTGTTTTTATCTTTGTAGGCAATAACTGTGGCCAAATTTACATTTTCAACACTTTTAAAAATGTTTGCTTCAATTTGTGGGTCTTCGGTTTTTAAAGACTTTATCAATTCTTTAACCTTTTTTCGTTTTGAACCAGTATTTGTGTTGGTTAAGCAAAATTCACTGGAACATGTATCTGTAAATTTGCATGCACATTGGATAAAATACAAATCGTTATAATTTCTCCAAGCCTTAATATCATCTTCACGTATCAAGTACATAGGACGAATAAGTTGCATACCTTCAAAGTTGGAACTATGCAATTTTGGCATCATGGTTTGAATTTGTGAGCCGTACAACATGCCCATAACAATTGTTTCAATCACATCGTCGTAGTGGTGCCCTAAAGCAATCTTGTTGCAACCAAGTTCTTTGGCTTTGCTGTAAAGGTAACCACGTCTCATTCTTGCGCAAATATAGCAAGGATATTTTTCAATGTTAAATACATTTTCAAAAATGTTTGTTTCAAAAATTGTTATTGGAATGTTTAAAATTTTGGCATTATGTTCAATAACTTCACGATTGGCAGGGCTATAACCTGGGTCCATAACCAAAAAAACAAGTTCAAATGGTATTTTGTTGTGTGTTTTTAACTCTTGAAACAGTTTTGCCATGAGCATACTGTCCTTGCCACCAGAAATGCAAACCGCAATTTTATCATTTGGTTGAATAAGGTCATATTCCTTTATTGCTTTTGTGAACTTACTAAACAATTGTTTGTGAAATTTTTTTCTTATGCTTTGTTCAACTTTTGTTGCAAATTCACTGTTATCAGAATCGTATATATGGCTTTTTAGCCAAGCAAAATAGCCACCTTTTAAATTGTAGGCTGAAATGTTTTCATTGCGTAATTCAGCAACAACATCTTTGCTTACAATGCCAGATTTGCAGTATATGTATATGTCTTTTTTAACTTTGAATTGCTTAACACGTTCAACCACTTGGTTTTGTGGGATATTTAATGCTCCTGGGATGTGGCCATACTCAAAAGCAGATTCATCACGAATGTCAATCAAGACATAACTATCACGCTCAATGCTTTTCAGTTGTTCAAAATCAATCTCGTCAGTCATAATTTCTCCTAACAAAATAAAAATTTTAACAAAAAAATGCAGACCTTCAAAGGCTTGCATTTTGTTGGCGGAGGCTTAGAGATTCGAACTCTAGGAAGCTTTCACTTCGCTGGTTTTCAAGACCAGTGCTTTAGACCGCTCAGCCAAACCTCCGTGATATTTAGAATATAACATATTAAAACTTTTTTGGCAAGAGAATTTTAAATTATTTTTGCAAATTTTTTTGTTTTTTAGATTTATAAATTTTCGTTTATCATTTTGTCATGTAGTTATTAATATACTACAAAAATTGACCGTTCAAATTTAATCTATTTATTTGGCAAGATTTGGATTGTGTGTTATAATGATATAGATATGGAAACCAAAAAAGTGTATTTGGTATTGAGTCAAACTGGGACAGTGTTTTCACGTGTTCTAAAGTTTTTTACTGGTGCGGAATATAATCATTCTTCAATTTCACTTGACCCAACCTTGCAAGAAATGTATTCTTTTGGAAGGCTTAATCCTTACAATCCCTTTATTGGTGGATTTGTAAAAGAAGGCATACATATTGGCACTTTTAAACGTTTTTATAAAACCACAGCTATGGTTTTAGAGCTTCCTGTTACTGATGAACAATATCATAATATTGAATTGCTTATTGAGCACATGAAAAGGAATAAAACAATTTTTCATTACAATTATTGGGGAGTGTTCTGTGCAATATTTAAAACTAATTATGCGCCAAGAAGACGCTTTTATTGTTCACAATTTGTTCGTGCGTGTTTGGCATCGTTCGGTATTTCAAATTCCAGAGATTTGCCAAAAATAATAAAACCAATTGATTTTTTAAAATTAAAGAATAAGCGAGTTATCTATAAAGGTGTCTTGCAAAATTATAATGTTATAGGGGGATAAATATGAAATGTGAATATTGTGGAAGAAGAGTTGGCGAAAATTATAAATTTTGCCCTGATTGTGGTGCAAAATTAACCGCTGATGCAGAAGTTGAAGTAAAAGAACCTGAAAAATTGGAAGAAAAAGTTGTTGAACAACCTGCACAAGTTGACAGTGGCTTTCAACCTCAAAAGAAGTCTGGTTTTAGTATTGCTGGGTTTATTTTGTCATTGTGTCCTATTTTAACTGGATACTTGGCTATTCCATGTGCTATTCTTGCTTTGGTGTTTAGTGCTATCGCAATTAGTAAATGTAAAAAGGGGACAGGTGGCAAGTATGGTTTGGCACTTGCTGGGTTGATTATTTCAATTATTATATTGTCTGCAATTTTGTTGTACTATTTGTTCTTTATTGTTATGTATGCAACAGGTTCTGGTGCAAATTTGCCTTTAAACCCTTCAATATGGGAAACAGTGTAAAGTTAGGTTTAATATATTCGTTTACAAAAAAACTCACTTCATGTGAGTTTTTTGTTGTCTATATAATAAGGAGTTTTTAATCCATGAATTATAAAGCCAAATATGTTTGTTTTTAACTTGTCTATTTTGCTTTATGGTCTTTTATAAACATTGTATGGACAAGGTCTAAACACTTTGCGCTATATCCACATTCGTTGTCATACCATGCCACAAGTTTAACAAATGTTGGGCTCATCATTATGCCTGCTTTTTCATCAAAAATGCAGGTGTGGGTATCGCCAACAAAGTCGCTTGATACAACAGGTTGGTCAGTGTATCCCAAAACATCAGGGATAATATCCTTGCTATACTTTTTCATTGTTTTGCAAATGTTTTCGTATGTTGTTGGTTTTTTAAGTTTAACAGTAAAGTCA
>JBNMLD010000064.1:0-3654 GCA_050874685.1 Candidatus Onthoplasma sp.
ACCAAAACTTTAAACCAATTTTTGACGGCATAAATAAAATCACATTTATTGGGTGTGGCACAGCATATCATTCATGCTTGATAGGAGAGCAAATTTTTAAAGCAGATGACATGTTTGAAACATATAATTGTCTGGCATCAAATTATGAATGTAAAAAAGACATAGATATACATCACTTGCATATTATCGTAAGTCAAAGCGGAGAGACTGCTGACTGTATTAAGGTGGCGGAACAAATTAAAGCACATAAAGGCAAGATACTGCTTATAACAAACGAAAACAAAAGTAGTCTTACACATTATGCAGACTATTGTGTGTTTACCAATGCGGAAAAAGAAATTGCAGTTGCAAGCACAAAAACATATAGTTGCCAAGTATTTGTGTTTGAATATATGTACAACAAATTAAAAGATAATAACTACACAATTGATATAGACACCTTATATAACGATATATCAAATTTTTTAGACAAACTAGATGTTTCAAATATTGTTGACTTATATTTAAACGATAACAAAATGATAATGATTGCAAAAGGGTTTGATTATCTAATATTGCAGGAAGCCAGCTTGAAGATAAGAGAAATAGACTATTACTATACATTGCCTATGTATGCTGGGGAACTTAAACACGGCACTTTGTCCCTTGTTGATGAAAACACCGCTATACTATCAATAAATACCAATCAAGACAAAAATGCCTTAAAAACCGCTATAAGTGAAATTGAATCACGCAAAGGCAAAGTTATCAAAGTAGAAGATTATTTGTCAGAAGATATTACAAATAAGCAATATAAGGCAATATACGAGATTTTGCCTTTCCAACTATTAAGTTATCAAATTGCTGTTAAACACAACTACAATCCAGATATGCCCAAAAATTTGGCAAAAAGTGTTACAGTAGAATAGAAACCTAAATGTTTGGTGGCGGAACAAATTTAAGACATGAAAGGCTAAACAAACCATTTAGATTTGCCATTCAACATTTGACTTTCAATTAATCTTATAAGATATTCTTTAGGTTTGATTTTTGTTGTTGCGATTATTTTGCTATTTTTAAGCAAATTATAACTGATTTCTTCATGACTAAAAATATCATTATCCAATATTTCAATTTTGCCAGTTGTATCAAAAACTTCTTTTAAAATGCTTGATTTGCTTGCTGTGATTTTTTCAATTTTGTAATCATCATATTTTTGAGCATCAAAATAAAGATAACAACCAGTTTTATTTAAGCACGCAACCAGTTCAGTTTGTTCTGGTTGTTTGTTTTGTGGCAAATTTGACTGTTTAAAGTAGTCGTACGCAATATATCTATCAAGATTGCTCAATGGGGCGATTATGTTATGATTTTGTTCATATTCGGGCAAATCATAGCCAGTTTTAACAATATCTTCAGGCTTTTCAAAGTCGGTGGGTTTGTGATTGTTGTAAATTTGCAACAATATTTGCTTATTAATTTCAGTTGGCTGGGCAGAAGAGTATAGGCGATTATCTAGTTTATTATCTTTAATATCGGCAACCCAGGTTAGAACTGTATGTTCAGTTGTGTATGCAACATTAAATAAGTCTGTGTTGTTTTTTCCATCATAAGCGGTGCCTGTTTTTGATGCAACTGGAAATTGCAAACTGTTTAACCTTTTTGCTGTGCCTGTGCGAGTGGTCTCTTTTAGGCAATCGTTAAGCAAAAAGCAAGATGAAGCATCTAAAATCGTTTCAGAATAATCGTTGGCAGTGTATATTACATTGCCTTGTTTGTCTTTTATTTTGTCAATAAATGATAACGGCCTATAAGTGCCTTGATTTGCCAATGTTGAATATGCATTGGTTAACGTTATCAAATCAACGCCATTTGTAACAGAACCTAGGGCTAGGGTAAGGTTGGCATCTTCATTTGTTGTATTAATACCAAATTCAGCCAACGTTGCTCTGGAATGATTGAGCCCGACATAGTCTAATGCTTTAACAGCAGGGATATTCAGTGATTTTGCTATTGCATCACGGGTGGAAACATACCCCGAATAACCACCACCAGCATTTTGTGGTGAAAAGCCATTATAATTGATTGGCTCATCTAAAATTTGTGTCGCAGGAGACAATATATTGTGTTCAAAACAAGGCAAATACACAGCAAATGGCTTTAACATTGAAGCTGGCTGACGTTTCATATTGTGAAGATTGTAATTGCTGTTTACATAAAATGCTTTAATTTTACCATTGTTATCAGCAACTATTGAAATACTATCCAAATTTTGATTATATATGTTTTTTGCAGAATCAATCACATCTGAATTGATGTTTATAAGTTGTTTTTGAAGCACATCATTTTTATTTGTTATTATCTCATAATCATGATTGATTAGGTCTCTTTCACTGATATTAAGCAATTGGCACGCTTGATAAATTGCTTCTCGTTCATAACTAAAATCTATATTGTTAGTGTTTGCAACATCGAGAGTAGAAGCCAAAACATCATTATATTGTTCGCTTGTTATGTCTTTTTGATTTAGCATATTTTTTGCCACTAGATTTCGCCTTTCCAGTGCATTCTGCAAATTGATTTTTGGTGAATATTTGGCAGGGCTTTTTATCAATCCAGCCAAACAGCACGCTTCATTTAAAGTTAAATCTTTTGCTGATTTGTTAAAATATATTCTGCTTGCATTTTCAATTCCATAGGCATTTTGCCCAAAATAGATGGTGTTTAAATACATTTGCAAGATTTCGCTTTTGCTGAATTGTTTTTCCATTTTGATTGATAATATTATTTCTTTGATTTTCCTTTCATACGTCTTTTCGTTGCTTAAAAGGGCATTTTTGATGAGTTGCTGGCTTATGGTTGAAGCCCCTTGAGATTTTGATTTTGATGTTAAATTAACCATACTTGCTTTTGCAATTCGCTTTAAGTCATATCCTTTATGACTATAAAATCGCTTATCTTCAATGTCAACAAATGCCTTTGGGACATAATCTGGCAAACTGTCAATTTCAACAATCGAGCGATTTGAGTTATATAAAGTGTTATCAACACCATCAGCAGAATAAACTTTTATGCCATTGTTCACACTTGTCAGTCTATTAACGTCCAAATCATACTTATTGTAAAGTGTTATAAAATAAACAAACCCAGCGCTGAATAAACTAATAAAGGTAATAGAAAAACATAATAAAAACTTTTTAAGTTTTTTATGCTTTGTTTTTGTTGTGCTTGCCGTATTTTTATTTTTCATCATTTTAGTATTTGCAAAATGTAGAAAAATAATTTAAATTGTAATATTTTAGTTGAAAAAATTGCCGATTTTGATTATAATGTTTGTTATGAAAGAATTAAATGGAAAATTTTATCACATAGAAACTTATGGCTGTCAAATGAACGTTCACGAAAGTGAAAAACTTCGTGGCATTTTGTCAACTTTCGGCATGGCTGAAACAGACGATGTTGAACAAGCAACTATCGTTCTTTTTAATACCTGTTGCATTCGTGAAGGGGCAGAAGATAAAGCATATAGCAACATTGCACACCTTAAAAAATGGAGGCAAGAAGACCCAAACAGGATAATTGTAGTATGTGGTTGTATGCCTCAACAAAAAAATGGAAAGTATGACTTTAAAAAACGTCTTACATTTGTTGACATTGTTATTGGCACACACAACA
>JBNMLD010000065.1:0-3637 GCA_050874685.1 Candidatus Onthoplasma sp.
TGAGTCATGCGGTTTCATTAATTAAAAATGCGTGCATACAAGATTTGGAAGATTTTAATTTTGCCAAATTTGATGCGGAAAAGATGAACAAAAATGAATTTATTGCTCAACTTGAAACTATGCCAATAGGCAATGATTACAGAATGATTGTTTTGGATAGTCCATCAAACGAAATTTGCAAGTATTTGGATAAATACGAGTTTGCAGATTTTCAAGTTGTAGTAACAAAAAATGCAAAACTGTCAGCAGGCGAGCAAGTTGATTGTTCAAAATTGGACAGGGTAGATATAAGCAAATATATCTTAAACTTTTTTACAAAACGTGATTTAAAAATTGAAGAGCAGGCTTTAGATTATATCATTGATGCGACATCTGGCAATATGGCAAAAATTGACAACGAACTGAACAAAATTGCTGATTATATGCAAGGTCAAACGTTAATAACAATCAACATTGTTACAAACTTAATTGCAAACAGCACAGAATATGTTAGTTTTATGCTTACAAACGCAATAGATAAAAAATCTTATGGCGATTATCAAAAAATCATTAATACAATGACAAAATCTCAAACTACTGGCGATATTTTTGCCATGTTGGGCAAATATTTTAGGCGTATGCAATATATTGCAATCAATAAAGACGACAACAAACTTGCCACAATTTTGGCAATAAAACCTTATGCTGTGAAAATGGCAAGGCAAAACATACAGAAGAACGGAGCAAAGTTTTATATTGCCTTATACCAAAAATATGTTGATTTAGATTACATGATAAAATCTGGCAAAATTTCTGCAGATAATGCTCTGTTTGAATTGATATTTTAAGGACAATATGCAAATCAAGGTTAAAATTATAAAAAGTGCTAGGAAATCAATGTCTTTAACCATTGATAAAAATGCAAATTTAGTGGCACGTGTGCCATATAATTATGACAAGCAAAAATTGAATAATTTTATAAATGAAAAATCAAATTGGATTGTAAAATACATTAAACAAGTGCAAGAAGCAAACCAAAAATACAAGCAATTTGAGCCTGTTGATGGGGCAAAAATAGTTTTGCTTGAACATGAGTATGTTATAAAAATCACTAAAACATCACGTGCAAAAATGATTGGCGACACAATAGTTTTGCCAGATGAGGATAGCAAAGAGTTTTTGATTGCTTTGCTAAAAAAATATGCAAAAAAACACCTGACATTAAGGGTTCAACAACTTGCAGCTTTACATGGTTTTTCTTATCTTAATATCAAAGTTGGCGGGGCAAAAACTGTTTGGGGCTCATGCAGTTCAAATAATGGTTTGAATTTCACATATAAATTATTGTTTACACCAAATATTGTGGTTGATTATATCATAATACACGAATTATCACACACAAAAGTTAAAAATCACAGCGAAAAGTTTTATCAAACTGTGGCAAATTGTATGCCAAATTATAAGCAGGCAGAACAGTGGTTAAAACAAAATAAAGGTGTTATTAATTATCTTTAAATTAACAATTTATAGTGATAATAAAACTTTTAAATGCAAAACATAAACAGCAAGCAGATTTATAGTTAATGTTATGTTGATTGATATGAAGCATGAAAAAAGTGGGGCAAATGCTCCACTTTTTTAAATTTAAAAATTATGCTTGGGTTTTGTATGCGCTTAATCTTGCTTTTTTTCTATTAGCAGTTGCTTTTTGCAAAATGTCTTTAGAAACAGCAGAATCAATCAATGAAAAAGTTTCGCTCAAAATTTTGCTTGCATTTTCATCATTAGCATCAACAGCTGCCTTATATTTTTTTACATAAGTAGCAATTTTTGTTTTATATGATTTATTTTCCATTGTTTGTCTGTTGATAACGTCAATGCGCTTTTTTGCTGATTTAATATTAGCCATTTAAACCTCCAATTTGCATTAAGTATAACAAATCAACATATTTTTGGCAAGTGGTTTTTGCAAATTTTTGTATATTTATGCAAAAAAGATTTTAAATTTAACAACGTGCAAATTTTTCACATAATCTAGATTAGATACGTAATTAATATCATGCTAAATAAGTTAAAACCAACCATTGCCGTTATTGACAGTGGCATTGGTGGTGTTTGTACATTAAAACGGTTGATAGATAAATACAAATTCGGCAATTTTATATATTTTGCTGACAATTTGTTTATGCCTTATGGCAAAAAGACAGCAGGGGTTATTAAATCTCGTGTAGAAAGTATTATAGATATGTTAAATCAAAAATATCAACCTGATTATATTTTGATTGCATGCAACACCGCTTCAAGTCTTATAGATGTGGCAAAATTTACAAATGTAATGACAATATCTTTTTCTAAACAAGATACCATATTTGCAACCAGTTTAACGGCTAAACAACTTGCCGGCTATAATGTGATTGCTGACACATCACTAGCAAGCATGATTGAAAAATATATTGAAGATAAACAAAAACTTGAGCAAATCATCAAAATACATGTTAAACGATTTGATTTGGCAAAATACAGGCAGATTACACTTGGCTGCACTCATTATGAATTGGTTGAACATATATTTAAAAGATTGTGCCCCAAAACAACATTTATTTGCAATAGTTTATGTTTAACTGAAGCAATTGATTTTGAACCAATGCAAAATATAAAAACTGTAAAGGTTTTGTTATCTAAAAACGATGAGAAGTACGAACAACTTATTTACAATTTGATAAACACAAAAGGAGACAAATTTTAATGTGTGGTATTTATGCTTATATTGGCAATAAAAATGCTTATAATCAAGTTCAAGAAGGCTTAAAACTTTTGCAATATCGAGGATATGATTCCTGTGGTATTGCTTTTTTTGACGGCAATGAATTTAAAATCAACAAGGCTGTGGGAGTGTTAGATAATTTGCCTACTGTCAGTTCCAAGCCCCAAATTGCTTTTGGACATACGAGATGGGCAACACATGGTGCGGTGAATTTAATAAATGCACACCCACACTATTCAGTTGAACATGAATTTACTATCGTTCACAATGGGGTTATAAAAAATGCTGAACAATTGAAACAAAATTTGCAAAACGTAGGAATATCATTTTATTCTCAAACCGATACAGAAGTTATCGCAAATTTGATTTATTCGCTGTCTGGTTCAATAGAAGGTAGATTAATGCAACTTCTAGATATACTACAAGGCAGTTACTCTTTGATTGTTGGCACAAAACAGGGAGATTTATATTTAATAAAAAAATTCAGTCCGTTAAACATATTAAAGCACGGCAAAGAAATTTTGGTTTCAAGTGATAAAGCAAGTTTGCCTTCGGGAGAAATTTACACCTTAAAAGATAATGATATCATGAGAATATCAAATGGGAAAATCAAAGCAATAAATGGAGTATTACAGTTTAAAGAATATCATAACAGTATAGAAAGGCTAAATAAAGGCAAGTATGCCCATTATATGCTTAAAGAGATATATGAGACCCCATTATCAATAAAAAACACCTATATAGGGATAAAAAACCAAAACTTTAAACCAATTTTTGACGGCATAAATAAAATCACATTTATTGGGTGTGGCACAGCATATCATTCATGCTTGATAGGAGAGCAAATTTTTAAAGCAGATGACATGTTTGAAACATATAATTGTCTGGCATCAA
>JBNMLD010000066.1:0-3308 GCA_050874685.1 Candidatus Onthoplasma sp.
ATATTATTTTATTAAATATTTTATCTTTTTATAATTTAAAGTATAATTTTACAAATTAGATTTTTTTATTTAATCAATTAAACTGCCATTTAACAAAGTGTGTTTTTCAAAATTTTCAAAGCATTTAGGCAGGTTTTCTTCGCATGCTATAATCAAAGTTTTCGAACTAAAATATTCAAAAATTTTGTTTGCAAGGTCTAGATAATTTGGGTCTAAATCATCGTAAAAATGTTCAACCAAAACTATGTCTGGTTCACGTATAAATGCTCGCAAAATTGCCACAATTTTTGCTTCACTTTTGTTTAAATTTTTTGCTCTCTTATTATCAAACTCAATGCCAAATTTTTTAACCAAATTTTCCACTTTTTCTGTGCATGTTTTCTTGTCAATTTTTCTTAACACCAAAGGGTAAATGATGTTTTGTTTTGCGGTTTTAAATTTGAACAAAACAGGTTTGTTTGGCAGATACGCAATGTTTAAATTTTTTATATTTTGTTGTTTGATGTTTTTGCCGTTTATGAGGATTTCGCCCGTGTAATGATTGTCCAATTTTGCTATTGCTCTCATCAAGGCAAATCCGCCAGAAAGTTGGTCGCCAAGCAATATTGTATTTTTAGATATGTTTAAATTTACATTGTAGAGGGAGTAAAAATCTTTTATGTATTGCACGGTTAAATTTTTAATTTCAATCATGACAATATGATAACAAACTTAAATTTTATTTGCAAAGCAAATGCAATTAGAATTTCAAAAATCCTGCACCCTCACTGTTTTTTTCTCCAGTCATCAATTCGCAGTTTGAAAGCAAATATCTTTTAATTTGATTGTTGGTTATATTTGGAAATTTGCTTTTGATAATGGCGCATATCCCAGCAACTATTGGTGTGGCAACACTTGTGCCTGACATGATTGTGTATGGTTTATCAATGCCACATGCCACCACATCAACAGCAGGGGCAACAAGGTCTGGCTTGTAACCAAAAATTGTTGGTCCACGGCTTGAAAAGTCTGCAATTTGCATAGTGTTTTCATCATAGCCACCAACAGTAATGATATTTGGGTTGCTTCCTGGAGATTTGATTGTTGAACTCTCTGGACCGCTGTTGCCCGCTGCAGCAACGACAGTAAGACCTGTTTTCCATAGAACATCAGCACCACGGGCAAGTGGGTCATTTTGATTTAAAATATCTGCGCCAAAACTCATGCAAACAACAGAAATGTTGTATTTTTTGTGATTTTCATACACCCATTGCATTGCGTCCAAGATTATGTTGCTGTCACTTGTGCCAGATTCTCCCAAAGCCTTTATTGAAACAATGTTTGATAGTGGGGCAAATCCGATATGTTTTTTATCAATAATGCCTGCACCTGTGGCAATCCCTGCAACAAAAGTGCCGTGACCATTGTCGTCATAAGGCTGGTGGTGATGATTGACCAAATCAATAAATTTAACTAATCTGCATTTAGGAAAAATAAAATCAATGTGTGGATAAATTCCGGTGTCTATAAAACAAATTGTTTGCCCATTGCCATAAAAACGATTTTCAGTCAGTTTTGCCAAATTGATACTATCTTGTTGCTTTTGCTCGGCAAAAACTTTAACACAAGGGTCAATATAGTTGATTGATTTTTCTTGAGAAAGTTCTATAAGGTCTTTTAGTTTGATGCAAACACAAAAGCAATTTGCAAAAGGGTAACAAGAAAATTGCAAATTTAATTTTGAAAACAGTTGTTTGGTTGCGTCAAAGTTGTTTGATGATACAATAACATTTTTTGTGTTTCCTGTTTTAAGGACTGAAACATTTTTAAGCAAAATTGGGTTTATTTTTGATTTGTTTATTAAAGTGATATTATTTTTTTCCATTAATTTTGTTTATCAATTGCTTTTATTAGGTTGGCAAGCATATCTTTTTGATTGTCGTTTAAAAATGGTGACAAAGTTGAAGAAAGGTTGTTTAGTTGTTCATTGTCAAGTTTGCCTTGCTTTTTCAATTTGCTGGCTTCTTGAAAAAGGTTTTGCATTAGTTCGCTATTATCCATGTCTTTGTATTTGTCAATTATGTTTTGATATTCGCTCACTTTCTCTGGGTTTTCATTAAGTGTGTTTTTATGTTCATTTGCAAATGATTTAAAATCTCTTGGCATATAATCTCCTAAATAATAGATATGACAAAATCTTGCAAATATTGCCAATATTGTAGATTGTTAATGTTTACTAACAAATCACTGTAACTTTGCATATAAGTATATATGGATTTTGAAGATAGCAGGAATGCGATATTCTGTGACCCACATGCATTTCAATCTTGTGTGGAAACTAAACAGATAAAAAAAGTTGTGTTTGCAGAGCCGTATGATTGCCTGCCAAATTTTTACGTTGACAACAACTTTAAAAAGCATAATTGTGATTGTGTGCCAAAGCCCAAGCCTCCAAAACCACCTCAATCACCAAAACCATGTCCACCTGGTTTTAATTTTGATTTAAAAAGTCTTATGCCGTTATTGCTTGGGTTGATAAACAAAAGTGGAAATTCAGATTTGACAAAAGTTTTGTCTGATTTTGCGCCCTCATCTGCTGGCAAATTTGATATGCAAAAAATTGTTGGTATGGTTGCGCAAAATCCCAACATAATTCAATCAGTTTTAAAAATGTTTAAAGGTAAGGGTGGAGGACTGTCTGGGTTGTTTAAAAAGTCAACGGATAATAAAGAAGAAATCAAGGCGAAACAAACAGACCACGTAATAAAAAATTACACAAGGGTATAAATATTTGTGTGAAATAGTGTTTTAAAATTGATGTATTACCAGGGAACAGTTTATATTTATTTCAAAAAGTACGATGTTAAAGAAAAAAATGTTAAGCAAGAACATGCTTAACATTTTTCTTTTCACTGTGGCGATACAATACAATTTTTCTGCCAATAGTTGTAACTACTTCAGCATTTAACTTAACAGCCATTTCGGTTAATTCAAATTCTGTTGGTGGAGTAGTGTTTTCTTGCATAGCAATTTTTACAAGTTCGTGGTCAAAAAGTTGTTGTTCAATTTGGGTTAAAACATTTTGAGTGAAGCCGTCTTTTCCAACCCAAACAACAGGTTTTAATTGACTTGCTAAACTGCGTAAAGCAATTCTTTGTTTTTTGTCTAACATAAATTTCTCCTATAAATTTTTTTATTTTTTGTGTTTTTTGTTTAAATTTTATTAAATTTTGCTGTCTTTTTAACAAAATTTTGAATTTTTTATAAAATTTTTATTATTTTTGATTTTATTAAAAGTAAATTTCATATTGCAAAGCACCGAATATTAC
>JBNMLD010000067.1:0-3155 GCA_050874685.1 Candidatus Onthoplasma sp.
AATGATACGGCTAAAAGTGTTAAAATTGTCAAAATTTGTCGGTGCTAAAAGGATTGTGTTTAGCCCTGTTGCATCGCCAATTTCAAACACCCTATTGCGGAAAATATTGTTGCTGTCGTAAATTGATTTAAAGTTAATATAGGTGTTGTAATCATTTGCAACAATTAAAGTGCCATAAACATTTTTGTCCATGTCAAGAAGCATACGAATCAATTGGTCCCTATTGTAATTGTTAAACTTATAACTATCTTGAATTGGATACATAATTTGCTTAACATATTCTGCCAACACAATATCATTATCCTGTGGACGATACACTCCTTCATAGTCAATAGATTTAACTATGCCTGAAATTGTTTTGCTGTTCCTAAAAGTGTCTAGGCTCAAATCTGCCAAAATGCTACATTCTGTGTTGCCAGAAAGAACAAAATAATTGTTGCTGGCATTAAAGGCAAGTAAATTGAAATTTGGATAATTTAAAACCAAATGTTGTGGGTGCTTTGGCAAACTGCTAATAGTTGCATTTTTAAGGCGGAAACTGAATATTGGACGAGCATTCATGTGCCCACATGGTTCTAACCTATCAATATCTTCAACCAATTTTAAAGTCACCTCGCTTGAATCCAAAGCAAAATCATAAGATTTTGTTGGCAAAAAGTCTGCTTTATTCAAGTTATCTTCAACATATTTGTTTGTCAGCCTTGTAAATTCGTCAAAATTATCCACCTTAAGTGTCAAACCTGCAGCCATTGGGTGGCCACCAAATTTTGTTAATATTCGACTCATACTGCTTAACAATGTGTGAACATTAACGCCATTCACACTCCTACATGAGCCTGTTAATTCATCTTTTACTTGGCTAAATAAGAATGTTGGTCGATGATATTCTTCTGCAATTCTTGCAGAAACAATACCCAAAATACCACTATCCCACTCTGGCGATGACATGACTATTGCACTTATTTTAAAGATATCTTGGTCGTGCAGTTCTGATTTTACATCGGTATAAACTCTATCACACAGTTGTTGACGACGATTGTTAAATTCAAGGATTTTGTTGATGATTGGTTTAACTTTATTAGGATTTTCTTCCATATAAAGTTCAAGGCTTGTTTCAGCACTGCCCATGCGTCCGCTTGCGTTGATTTTTGGTGCAATTTTAAATGCAATATCACTGGCTTTGCAGTTTGATTTATTTACACCGCACTCTTGCATAAGGCGCAAAATACCAACTGGCAATTTGTCAATATCCTTTAATCCTAACGACACAATCGCCCTATTTTCGTCAAGCAATTCTACTATGTCAGCAATAGTGGCAATGGCGCAAATTGGCAAATATTTTGTGGCAACAGTTATGCCTGCAAGTGCCTGCACAAGTTTTAATGCAACACCAGCCCCACATAAGCAATGAAAAGGATAAGTTTTGCTGACTTTTGGATTGATTATTAAGCAATTTGGCAATGTCTCGCCAGGTTCATGGTGGTCGGTGACAATTACATCAACATTATTTTGCTTTAGATATTCAACTTCTTCAACCGCAGTTATACCGCAGTCAACAGTGATAACCAAATCTGGTTTATTTGATTCAAAAATTTTATTAAGTGTTTGAACAGACAAGCCATAGCCATCTTCATATCTATTTGGCATATAATTTGTCACGTTTGCACCAACTGACTGAAAGTATTGTATCAAAATTGCACTTGCTGTTATGCCGTCAACATCATAATCGCCAAAAATCAAAATTTTGCTATCTTTTGCGATGTGCTTTTCAATTTTTTCAACCACTTCTGCCATATCTTCAAACAAAAATGGGTCATATAAATCTCTAATGCTTGGCGACAAATATTGGCTCAACTTTGCTTGAGTGTCAATGCCTCGTGCATATAAAAGATGGACAAGGTGCTTATCAAGATTAAAAATCTTGCTCATCTCGTTTACAAATTCTGTATTAACATTTTCATCTATTGTACATACGTATTTCATAATCCAACCATCATTTTAAAAAGAAAAAGCCTTTCAAAAGAAAGGCCTATTTTATTGTTCGTTCGCTGTTTGACCTTTGCTTACTTGTTTAACTTTGCGAACACGTTTTTTGCAATGTGTTATGCAAACACTCCAAACAAAAGGCAAAACATACAAGCATACGGCAAGTTCAACAACTGCAACAAACATGATGTTTAATGCAATATATTTAAGTGCACTTGGTGCAATAATCACAAATAACAAACCAAACGCAAACACTGCAATTGCCAAAGCATTCATTCTAAATCTTGATTGAACCATTGCAGTTTTGATTGCTGTTGAATAATCTCCGCTTTCAAGCCATGAAGCCTTGCGCATAGATTCAAACACATTAAGGCAGCCATACACGATGAGCAAATTAAGCACAACCATAATTGCAAATATACTTAAGCCAACTGTAAGCCTCAACATTGCACAGATTGAGATAAACCCAACACTGCCAATAACTGAACTGATAATGATTGCCATAGCACTTGCCCCATTGTAACGAATAAAGGCAAATAAACTTGATAATGCAACAAGCAACAAAATTGCAACTGCTGCAAAGATATAGTCTGTGTTTTTAACAACTGGAGAAACTGCAACGTGTGCTGACACGTCTTCAGTTGTAACATTTAATTTGTTTGCAATTT
Organism: Candidatus Onthoplasma sp.; assembly: GCA_050874685.1. Classification (GTDB taxonomy): domain Bacteria; phylum Bacillota; class Clostridia; order Christensenellales; family UBA1242; genus Onthoplasma. The sequence goes on from JBNMLD010000067.1 coordinate 2,655, forward strand.
TAGATGCAATTTCTGTTTGTTGTTCATCAGATAAATCTTTTAAATAACGAACAACAAGTTTTGTTTCATCACCTTCGCCAAAAACTGAAATAGTGTCAAAACCTGCATCATAAGTTTTTAAAATTTGCTCAACATTTTTGCTTGCTTCTTTAACTTTCATTTCACTGCCGATTGTGACAGAAAATTCGTTATAGCCAGCGATTTCAAAATTGCCGTGCAAACCAAATACACTTGCGATAATAATGCCGATTGCCAAGAACACTGCCAAGACAATCAACACAATTTTATTTTTGTTGAAATATTCTTTATTTGATTTTGTAAAGTCTCTATTAAGCATTTTTGCCTCCTTTGTGGAAGTTGCATTTTGTTCCGTCCTCGTTGTTGATTGCAAGGTACATAGCAACAAACAAACGCATCAAAACCAAACTTACAAACACACTTACAAAAGGCAAAACGAAAGTAACCCAACCAAAAGATTGAATACCAGCGCTTGGCATAAAC
>JBNMLD010000068.1:0-3153 GCA_050874685.1 Candidatus Onthoplasma sp.
ACATTTTTTAAATAATATAAATTTTAAATTATTATTCAATTATTTATCATCCACTCCATATATACGCCATACCCACGTGTCGGGTCGGATAAAAACACGTGTGTCACCGCACCAACAATTTTGCCATTCTGCACAATTGGGCTTCCGCTCATACCCTGAATTATCCCACCTGTTTTTTCAATTAGATTTTTATCGGTTATTTTGATTGTCATGCTTTTGTCATCTGCAGTATTTTGTTTGTTTGCTTTTATTATTTTTACATTGTATGCTTTAACCCCTTTGCCGTCAATATTGCAATAAATTTTTGCATCACCCAATTTTACAGATAAACGTCCGCCAAGGCTTGCAGTATTGTTGGCATCAATTATTGATTTGTTCAAGATGTTCCCATACACGCCATATTTACAATTTGTATCTGCAACACCTAATGCTTCTTCGCCAAGATTGATTGAAGACCTAATTTCGCCAGGGTTATTTTTTTCTCCCTTTTTAACACCTAAAACATTGCATTTATAAAGGTTGCCAGATTCAACATCAAAATTTTTGCCTAGGCTTTCGTCAACTATTGGGTGACCAACTGCACCAAAACGAAAATCATTTTGCTTGATGTAAGTTAAAGTGCCAACTCCGCTAGTGTTGTTTCTAACCCAAAGGCCCAATTTATATTTTTTGCTTAACAAATCGTATGCTGGGGTAATTGAAGATTGAATTTCTTTTCCGTCACGTTTTAGTGTGATTTTCAATTCTTTGCCTTGTAGAGTGGGTAAATTTATGATTCTGTCAATATCTTCAATTGTTTTAATATGCATGTTTTCAATCTCAACAAGTGCGTCTCCGTCTTTTATGTCACTGGTGTCGATAGGTTTTTCTTTTCCGTCATCTGTTAATATGGTATTGCTACCAACGCAAATCACGCCATCACTGAATAGGTTAAAACCGACAGTTTCCCCACCAACAAAAACACTGGTGTCAGTCAACAGTTGGACATTGATTTTTTTGATAGTAAAAAGATTAAAAAGTTTTACATTTAAAGTTGTTTTTGTTAAATTTCCATTTTTGTTTACATTGATGTTTTTTGGCAAACTTAAACTTATTGCTGATGAATATATATCAGACTCGTTTGCGTCAATAATATCATCATAAGTGACAACCATATTGTCAGGCAACTTTGTCACTTGGCTGATTGTCGGCACCAACACGCAACCGCCTACAACAACCAGGACAAAGGTAAACATAATCCAAAAAATTTTTCTCATATTTTCTCCGTCCTTCTAGTGTGTGCATAAAATGCAAATTTATTTGATAAAACACCAATTCAAAATCTGTAAAATTTGCAAAATTGAAAACATACAAAATCACACCACATAAAAGCAAACAAAAATTTGCAAACTTGTCTTGACATTTTAAAATTTCATGATTATAATGAGATTATACCTTAACTGGAGTGGTGCGAATTCTCAACGCCTGCGCAGTTAATGGCGAATTTTAATAAAGGAGAGAATTATGATTAACAAAGCTGAAATTGTTAAGGAATTTGGTAAAGATGAAAAAGATACTGGTTCAGTTGAAGTTCAAATCGCTTTGCTCAGTGCAAAAATCGAAAATTTAACAAATCACCTTAAAGCCAACAAGCAAGACAAACACTCAACTCGTGGTTTGAATCAAATGGTTTCACAACGTAAGAAACTTTTGGATTATCTTGCAAGTGTTGACATCAATCGTGCACGTGCAATCAAGGCTAAACTTGGTATCCGTGGTTAATTAAAAGAAGCACCCAAACGGGTGTTTTTTTATTTGGAAATTTTTTTAGATGATAAATCATGTTGCTTAAATTAATAAATTTTATCTTTTATTAAAACCAACCAAACATGTAAAATTTTTAAAAAAATATAATAAATGCTTTAAAATTTATCAAAATATGACAAAAATTTAACAAAAAACGACATTTTTATAAAAATTATGCTTGTTTTTAAAAATTTTTGAAAAAACTTGATATTGACAAATTGTTAATGTGGTGGTAAAATTTTAACAATTCAAATTAAATCGAATTGCACAAGGAGGGGTTATATGGCAAAAGAATGGTTGACAGACGAACTTGATAAACAACCTTATGTTTACAATAAAGAACTGCTTGATATGTTAAAAAACAATATTGATTCTGTGATTGGGAAAATTAACACATTTTTTGATTCAACTCCAGAAGCAAAAGAAATTATCACAGGAGAAAAAGCACACGAAATAAGATTTAAGCGTAATGCGTTAAGTTATTTGGAACTTGAAACAAACGAAACTTTGGATATTGTGCCAAAACAAGCAAAAACAGAAAGTGAAAGATTGTATGAAGAACAGCAATTGAGACAACTTAAAGCATACGTGTCAGCTTGCAAATATGAGTACACCAAAGCAAGAGACCCACATTCATATCTGGACGAAAATTTGTGTGTAAGATTCAACTATGAAATCTTGCAAGGCGATAACGAACGTGGGGAAAAACAAAGGTTTAGATTGCGCAATGCAACTGACCCATTGTTGATGTTTGGGAAAGGCTATTTTGCACCTGTTGACGGCGATAAAGTTGGCAGAAGGTTATCAATGCTGATTTATGATTTTGAAAATAGTTGGAAAGACGATAACATTTTTGCAAGATGTGCAAAATTTATTGTTGAATATGTAAGGATTCAACCTCACATGGACGGAAACAAACGTGTAGCCTTGATGATTTCAAACTACATACTTGAAAAAAATGGCTATGGAGACATATATTTCAAAAAATCACAAAAAGATAATTTATACGAACAAATCAAGCAAGGTATGTTAACACGAGATGTAACTGGTTTAGCTTCACTGATTGCAGATTCAATGCGTTTGCGTTATAATGAAGAAGTTAAGCAAATCATTGAATACAAAATGAGAAATCTGGGTGACAATATAAATGAAGACTTAAACATCTAACAATACAAAATCAGTGGCTTTTGCCACTTTTTTTGTTGCAAAGATATAAATTATTTTTACTTTTTTTGTTTTTATGTTATAATGATGTCGGTTTATATATAGGAGAAAGAAATGAAAGAATCAAAATTTAAAACAGAAATAGGGGGCAGAACAGTTGAAGTTAGTTTGGGCAAATACTGTGGTCAAGCTTCTGGTCATTGC
>JBNMLD010000069.1:0-2415 GCA_050874685.1 Candidatus Onthoplasma sp.
ACACGATATTTGCAAAGTTGGCAGTTATGTTAAAGATTTAAAAAATCAAAAAGTAAATGGTCAATGGGTTCAAGTGCCATATTACGCACACAATCAAAATAATTCGTTGCCATTTGGTCATGGCGAAAAATCTGTTTATATGATAAGCAGTTTTGTGCACCTTTCACGAGAAGAAGCCGTTTGCATTAATTGGCACATGGGTGGTTTTGACCCAAGAGCACAACAAGGCGATGATTTAACTCAAGCCTTTTTGCAATATCCAAATGCTTTATTGTTCCATATTTCGGACTATGAAGCAACATATATTGATGAAGAAATCATTAAGTAAGTCATATTGCCTTGCTGTTTATTTTGATTAATAATAAACCAAATTTATGAGTGATAGCGAAATAAATTGTGCTATTTGTATATTATATTAGGCTTAACAAAAATCTGGTGTTTGGCATAAAAATTTTAAGGAGAAATTATGGCAAAAGCATCAGATTTTTTAATTGGCGCAAACGATGAGCATGGTCTTAACCCGCCAACTGTTGGCAAACGTACACCAATCATGCCGTATATCGGACGCAGTTTTTATGAAAATGAATTTAACAAACAAGCAAAAATAGATTTTATATTGGCATGTTTAAGATGTGGCTTTCGTGTTTATGATGTTCACCCAGAAGTGCAAGATGTTTCTGTTTCCACACGTGTTGTCCGCACCAATCGTGCTGGGGTTAGTTTGGTTGTTACATTTGCTTACAATGCTTCAGGCAGTGGAACAACATTTAATAGTGCACAAGGCATAGAGGTTTATTACAGTCCATACAATTCATATTCAAATCAAAGCAGAATATTAAGCCAAGATGTTTATAATAAAGTGGTAGATTTTACCGGAAGACCAGGCAGAAAAGTTGGCACACTTTCTGTTGGAATGTTGTCGAATGTTCGCTGTCCTGCAACACTTATCGAAGCGGGATTTATGACAAACTTTGTTGAAGCAAAATTGATGCTGAATCCTACATTTGTGTTAAACGTAGGGGAAGGAGCATGTGCTGGGGTTTGTGAATATTTGAATGTGCCTTATGTTGAAAGGGATTTGAACAATTATCCAATCTTAAGGCAGGGTAGCCGAGGTGGCTTTGTGGTTGCATTGCAATATCTTTTGAACCAATATGGTTACAATTTGTCAACAGATGGGATTTTTGGCTCTGGCACAGCAAAGGCAGTTCAACAATTTCAAACAAATAATAATTTAACTACAGACGGTATTGTGGGAAGAAATACTTGGCAGGCACTTTTGAATATAAATCCTGCCAGTCAGGTTTTAAGACGTGGGAGCAAATCAAGTTCGGTTTTATTTTTGCAAAGGTTGTTGCTTTCCTATCTTTATCCAATCAGTAATTTGGACGGCATATTCGGTGGTGAAACTGAAAGAGCAGTCAAAGCGTTTCAGTCAGAAAATGGCCTTATTGCAGACGGAATTGTTGGCGCAAATACGTGGCGAAAATTATTTTCTTCGACTGGAAGACCTCAAACATAACCTGATAATTTGAATAAACCAAAATAAAATTTTTACAAAACTATAAATAAAACTGCAAAAAATGATTTAAATTTTGCGGTTTTTTTAATTTTTAGATGTCAATCATTGCAGTATGAAAAAATTCATGTGTTGTTTTGGTTTGTTTATATTGATTGCAGTTATAGCATTGTCTTTGCCTAAAGCGGAAGATTATGACTATTTAAGGATACATATTAGGGCAAATAGCAACAGTCAAATTGACCAGTCAGTAAAGTATAAAGTGAAAGATAGTATTGTTGATTATTTAACACCTTGGCTTTGCAGTGTAAAAACAAAACAGCAGGCCATTGAAGTTGTAAATAAAGAAAAAGTCAATATGCAAAATATTGGCAAAAAAGTTTTAAAGGAAAATGGTTTCAATTATTCAGTGAACGTAAAAATAGCAAATGAATATTTTCCAACAAGGACTTATAATAATACAACTTTAGAATCTGGTTATTATGATGCTGTAATTGTTGAATTGGGCGATGCGGTTGGCGACAATTGGTGGTGTGTCATGTATCCGCCGTTATGTTTTGTCGGCGAAAACACAAATGAAAACAAAATAACTTTTAAGTCTAGGCTTTCAAATTGGTTTAGCGGTTTATTTAACAAATAAAATTGTTTTGGCTGTGTTTAAAAGTTTTAAACTTGGCAAATAATTTTTTGAATGGTGGAAATATGAAAAAAATAATTGTTATGATTTTGGGTATCGCTTCTTTAACATTAGGGTTGATTGGCAGTATATTTGTTTATATCGGCACAGATAAAAATCAACCAGTGGCAACTGTTGCAACAACCGAGACAACTTATGCTGCAACAGCAGATATAAAACAGGTGCAAACAAAGTTGAAAAAATGGGGTTATTATACAGG
>JBNMLD010000070.1:0-2118 GCA_050874685.1 Candidatus Onthoplasma sp.
CGTTTGAACTTGTTAAAATGATTAACAATTTTAAATCAACATTGCAAACCGCTCTTGAAAAACGTGATTCAAGCATTGTTGCAAAACGTGTTATGGAAATGTGCAAAACTTTCAATCACTTCTACACAACAACAAAAGTGCTTGACGGAAATATTGCAACAACAAAAGCAAAAATCAATTTGGTTTTAAGCCTTAAAGAATGTTTAAAAACTGGTTTTAACATTATTTGCATTGACAGTTTAAAAGAAATGTAAATTTTATAGAAAATATTATTTTAAATTAAAAAAATACAGCATTTTATGTGCTGTATTTTTGATTTTAATTGTATTAAACAATTAATATATTTTGTTAAGTTCTGTTGAAAGTACAGTGTGCGCACCTGTTGTATATGTTACACCATCTCTAATATAACTGATTGCGATAACATCTTCAGCACGTACTTCAAGCAACAAATTGCCCAAATCAAATGAACGACTTAATTGATAAGTTTTATCATTGATAGTAAATGCTGTTACAATATCATTTTTTTGCAATTTCATTTCAGATGCAATTGTACCTTCACTTGGTGCGGTTGCAACAACAATTTGGTCTTCTATCTTAACTTTACCAGTCAAAGGGTCATACACTTGCTTTGAATTTAAAGATTGGTAACTTATGCCCAAAGTTAATCTTAAAACTGGCGTAAATGTTTTTTGAATATCATAATAGTACATCAAATTGTCCGCAACTCTTGTGGCTGTGTCAAAAGGAATAGCATAAGAGATGCCTTCTGCTGGAGTGTTTTCACTGTCAACATAAACCAATTTTGCATTTACGATGCCAACAAGATTGCCGTTTTCATCAAACAAACCGCCACCAGAATTACCACCATTTATTGCTGTGTCCATACGCAACAATCTATAGCCAATTTCTGTAGTTTCGTCAGCCGCTGTGATTCTCACTGTTTCACTTTCAACTGAAATGACGCCTTTCGTAACACTCAAACCTTCAAGTTGAGGGTTGCCAATTGCATAAACATCTTGACTTACACTATAACCAGTTGCGACATCTACAGCTCGCACATTAGCATTGTGTTTAACCAAATCTGATGTTTTTGCACGCAAAACCGCAATGTCGTAATTCATTGAACCACCAATATAAGTGCATTCAACTGCACCGCCACCAAAAACATAATTGTTGCCTGAAGTGGTTATTGTCTCATCAACACCATATTGATAAATATATACAGAGTCTGCACGTTTTGTTGAATTTGAAGCATTGTTATCATACAAAACATGATAATTTGTAATTATATAACTATATTCTGCTTCCATTTTGTAAATAACACCAGAGCCACCCATAACTTCAGTTGCTGCAGAACTAAAAAGTGAACCAGATGATGTTTGGAATTTTGCATAAACACTAACCACTGATTGCAATGCTTTTGAGACACCTGTGTTTGTTGTTATCGCATTTGCATTGTTGTTCATCAAATCTGTTAAAAACTTTTGATAGCCATTTAAGTCATCAGTGTAATAACCTTTGGTTACACCCAATTGATACAATGCTTCAACATCAATGCTTTTGCCGTCTTTACCATTTTCAATTGTTATGCTTGATGTTTTGCCGTCTGAATAATAGATTGTGTAAATCACCATATTGTCTGTTGTATTGGTCTTTTCAATATTAACAACAGTTGGTGTTCCACATGCTGTCAACAAAAATGTTGCTGGCAATATAATAAAAATTAAAACTAATGATTTTAAAAACTTTTTCATACTTTCACCTATTTTATTATAACACATTAAATTTGAATTAATATCAATTTTTAAGTTTAAATAAAAAATTGTTATCAAAGATTTTAGACACATTTTTTGATATTGTAAAAAATGATATTTCTTATGATAACAACGTTTTTAAAATTTGTTGAAATTTGCGTCTTTATGTGATACAATTTAATTAGGATAAGTTTTATGAAAAATAATGACAATGATGATAATGGCAAATTAGACATAAATCACAATGGTCACCGCCAACGCATGCAAGAAAAAATTACAAAGTTTGGCTTGCGTTCTTTGCAACCACATGAAGTGCTTGAATATCTTTTATGGTTTACAATACCAAGGAAAGATACAAATC
>JBNMLD010000071.1:0-1968 GCA_050874685.1 Candidatus Onthoplasma sp.
AACTTTATCTTAACGAAATTAAATCAAACCCTTATTTTAAAGTTGAACAAGAACACGATGAGCGTGAAGGCACATACGAAGACTGCCTTTATCACATCAAAAACGGACATTTAAATTTTGTAAGACATGTGGACCATTGTGTTGTTCACTTTTTGCAAAATGGTATCTTAATTGAAAATTTGAACAGAACAGAAAATCCGCTAAAAACTTTTGAATTTTATAATAACGATGGCAATTTGGTGTTCAATGCAACAAACTATGACTCTAAATTTGGTTATAAACCTATATTTAGATTGATAATTGAAATCACTGAAACTCAAGCCATTGTTAAAAAGATTGATTTAAAAGACAATCAAAAGTGTTTGCTTGTAACCAGTTATGATATTGACAATTTGCAACAGCATGATATATTTACTATGTAAACATTGTTTTGCTAAAAACAAACACAAAACCACTTTGCTTTTAGATTGTATGATGTTTGCCACTTTATAGAACAAAAAAGACGCACCAAATGCGCCTTTTTTATTTTTAATTTTCATCGTTAGAATAAACGTTTGTTATGGCTTTTTCTATACTATCCACCGCTTTACTTGGTTTGATTTTGCCGTCAACAATTTTTTGATATGTCTCCAATAAATAAGCCCTTAATTGCATAACATCACTGACTTGATTGTTGTAATTTATCATGCGTTTAATAAGTCCTGTAACCGCTTGCTTGCCTTCAACTGAAACAAATGGCAAATTTGGGTCTTTTGTATTTTGCCTTACAACTTCTATGCCATAAGTGAGATTGTGGCTGTTTAAGTCGTACATTGTGGCATCATAATCTCCCAACAAAGGTAAACGGCGGGCAGTTTTTGGTACACATTGCATGGCTTCAAGATATTTTTCCATTTCTGCCAAACTTGCACACATAAGTGAACCACGCAAAGTGTCATTGTGAGAACCAACACACATGCCACCCAAACCACCATAAACATTTTTTGCAGCAGCGCAAATTTCAACACCTTTGACATCATGATAAGCAAATAATTTAAAGTTCTTGTTGCTCAAAAGTTTGGCAACATCTTTTGCCATTTCTGTTTCATATCCCGCCACCACCATGTGAGTTTTTTCGCCAACAACAATTGATTGTGGGTGTCCTGGGCCTGCCAAAACACAAATATTTTCTTTGTTCACGCCATTATCACGCAAAATCTCGCTCAATGTTCTGCCAGTTGTTTGTTCAATGCCTTTCATTGCTAAAATATATTTCTTATTTTCATATCCTGCAATTTTTTTGATTTCTTGCATCATTTCATCTACACATTGGCTTAAAATTGATATGATAACATAATCGCCAAAAGCAAGAGTTTTTGACAAATCATGTGTCATTTTTATATTGCTTTTTGACAAATCTACATAATTGTTTGTTTTTGTTTGATAGAACACACTTTCTTGCTTACCCTCAAATGATTTCTCCCAAACAAGAACATTGTGCTTGTTTTCCACGCAAAGCCATGCCATTGTTGAAGCCCAACGTCCAGAACCTATAATACTTACTTTCATATATTTCCTTTTAATTATTGTCTTTCTATACTATGAAAAGGCAAAAACTTTGTCAAGCCAATTAAGTTATCCATTGTCAAATAAGGTTAAAGCAATATGTATCTTGTCCACAGCACAAAAATGAAAAAGAGGTCAACCAACCTCTTTTATTTTTAATCTTGCAATCTTTTTGCTATTTTTAGAACTCGATATCTATTGTACCTTTGAATTAATATCGGTGGCACATCAGCCAACAAAGAAGCCAAAATCGCCGTTATAACATAGATATACCACTCGCTGATTGAAAGCAAACAGCCAATCAATATTGCCAACACTCCCACAAAAAAGCAGACCCAATGGATTATTTCCGCACTTATATTGTTACGCAAAACATATTCAATTTTCTGCTTATTTTTGATATCTTGAATGACAAATTGATGT
>JBNMLD010000072.1:0-1949 GCA_050874685.1 Candidatus Onthoplasma sp.
ATAAAAAACAATTAATTTTTGCAAATTTTTAATAATTTTATTTTGTTTAACCTTTGTTTATAAAAATATTTTAGTTGCAAATTTTTGCACAATAAAAGGAAATTTATGAAAATACTTTTAATTGGCGCAGACGGCAGAATGGGTCATCAAATGCAATATTACATGGACAAAAACAACATAAATTATTTTGCCGTTGATAAAAATAATTTTAATCTTGCAAACAACATAGACTTTGATGCGATTGTTGATTTTTCATCAGCCTCCGCTTTAAATCAAAACATCAAACTAGCATTGAACAAACACAAACCCTTATTGATTGCCACCACCAACCACAGTCCAACAAATGAACATTTGATACAATTTGCAAGTGAACAAATTCCAATAGCCGTATGCCCCAATTTAAGCATTGGTGTTTTATGCTTTTGCAATATGCTAAAAAGTTTATATCCAGTTAGCAAATATGATTTTGTTATCAATGAAACACATCACAAAAACAAAAAAGATAGCCCAAGTGGTACTGCAAAACTGTTAGATAATAAACTTCGGCTTTTAAACATTAACCCAACAATCAACACAACCCGTGCAGGCAGTGTAATCGGAGAACATTCAGTGGTTGCTTATGGCGAAAATGAAATTATTGAAATTAAGCATACCGCAGTTTCACGAGACTGCTTTTGCCAAGGAGCAATTGCCGTTTGTGAAAAATTGATAAAACAAAAAAATGGAATTTACAAAATTGAGGATTTGTTATGATTGTTTGCAAATTTGGTGGAAGTGCCACAGCAACAAAACAAGCTTTGAAAAATGTTTTAAGTTTAAAATCCGATGATCGCAATGTTTGGGTCTTTTCCGCAATCGGCAAATCCAACTTAACTGACGCAAAACTTACAGATTTGTTGATAAAATACACATCAAGCAAATCAAACAAAACGAAAATTAAAAAGCAGATAAAAGAAAAACTTTTGATGTTAAAAAAATATACAAATTGCAAGCAAAACACCAATGGTTTTGTTGATGAAATTTGTTCTGTGTTTGACACAAATAAAAATAAATTTTGGTTCATATCCAGAGGTGAGTATATCACCGCAAAAATTATGGCTGAATATTTAAATATCAAATTTTTACCAGCGGAAAAAATAATTTTTTTTAAGAATAATAAATTAAATTTAGAAAAAATTGAAAAAACCATAAAAAAATACATAATTGAATACAAAAATATTGTTATTCCTGGTTTTTACGGATTAAATGAGTGTGATTCAAACTTTGCTTTGTCACACACTGAATATAATTCAACGATGAATAAAATCAAACTTTTCAGTCGAGGTGGAAGCGATTTCTCTGCCAGCATTATAGCCAAATGTCTAGGCGCAAATATTTACGAAAACTGGACAGATGTTGATGGAATTTTTGAAACAAATCCACAAATTGCAAAGTCAAACAGAATTGAAAGAATGTCTTATACTGACCTTGATATTATGTCCAACTTTGATGCAAAAGTGATTCATAAAGATTGTGCAAAATTGCTTAATGGGACTGACACAAAATTGGTTGTTAAAAGCATATTAGCCCCACAAAAATCTGGCACAATTGTTTCAACAATATGCCAACCATGCAATTATTGTGTTTTCAAATCCGTCGGCAACAGAACAAAAGCCATGATTGGCTTAAAGAATGGCAACAAGATTTCAATTTCAGCACAAAAAGATTCCGACAATGAGATTTTAAAGTTATATAAAAAATTAAAATCTAACTCTATTTAAGATAGATTTTACTTTATTTTTGTCAAAATATCTCTAATTTGACTAGAATTGTGGTTTTTAGTTGCAAAAATTTTAAATGACTGATAAAATAGTTTGTAACTTAAAACATATTGTGTTTTTGGAGATGTTTATGGAAAACCAAGATATCAATTTGATTGTTGGGCAAAATTTGCAGAAATTGAGACGTAG
>JBNMLD010000073.1:0-1935 GCA_050874685.1 Candidatus Onthoplasma sp.
CGCTTCACTTTCTTTATATTTACGAGCCAATTCAACACCGATACTTACGTGTGTACCTTCAACTTCATGGTCAACTGCTTTGCCCAAATCGTGCAATAAGCCTGCACGGCGAGCAACTTTTTCATTTGCACCAACTTCAGCGGCAAGCATACCAGCGATATATGACACTTCAAGTGAGTGATTTAACACATTTTGTCCATAACTTGTGCGATATTTCAATCTGCCAAGAACTTTTACAATTTCTGGGTGAATGTTGTGAATATCTGCATCAAAACAAGCATTTTCGCCTGCTTCTTTAATTGTTTCTTCAACGTCACGTTGCACTTTTTGAACTAACTCTTCAATACGTGCTGGGTGAATACGTCCATCTAAAATCAATTTTTCAAGTGCAATCCTTGCAACTTCACGGCGCACTGGGTCAAAGCCTGACAATGTGATTGCTTCTGGAGTGTCATCAACAATAAAGTCGATGCCTGTTGCTGCTTCCAAAGCACGGATATTTCTACCTTCACGGCCGATGATGCGACCTTTCATTTCTTCACTTGGCAATGTCACTACACTTGTTGTAACTTCGCTTGTATTATCAACCGCACATTTTTGAATGGCTAATGTGATAATGTTTCTTGCTTTCTTTTCTGCTTCATTTTTGGCTTTATCTTCAATGTCTTTTGCAATTTTAACTGCATCAATTTTTGCTTCATCAGTGTAACGGTCAATTATTACTTGTTTTGCTTGGTCTTTTGTCATACCGCTAACTTTTTCAAGTTCTTTAACAATGCTTTCTTGCAAATCATCAAGTGCACTTTCTTTGCTGTTTAAAGCCTCAATTTGATTGTGAACACGTTCTTTGCTTGCTTCAAGTTCGTCCACTTTTTTATCTAAAGCAGTTTCACGTTTTGAAAGCAATTCTTCACGTGCATACAAACGTTCTTCACTGCGTTTAGCTTCTTCCCTTCTTTCACGATTTTCACGTTCAAAGGTTGATTTAAGCATATCAATTTCTTTGTTGGTTTGTTCAACTTGTTCTTTTTTAATCTTTTCTGCTTGACTGCGTGCTTCTTCCAAAATTTTATCAGCATTAGCACGTGCTGATTTAGTTTTTTTGTTGATAACAAATGCTGTAATGCCAAAACCTGCACCACCACCAATTGCTAACATAACTATTGATAAAATAATTGTAAGAGCCGGACTAACAGAAAGTAACATGTTTGTTAAATTCATAATTCCACCCTTTAAATCGCAACACAATAATATTAAATTAAACTTTTTAAGGCTTTATAAACAAAATAATTGTAATCAAAGCCTATGCAATCAAAAAAACAAGGCAATAAAAAGTTTAATTTTTTTTATAAAAATCAACTAAATGCCTTGGGTAAAATTAAAAAACTTTATTAAATTTAAGAATTTGATATATTAAACACGCAAAGCGTTTAGTAAATTTGATAAATATAATCGCATTTAACGATATAATGATTATATCTTAAATATGGCATTAAGTCAAGCATATCAAAAATTAAAATCAACTAAATTTAGGGCTGAACCTTAAATTGAGTTAAAATAAAATGCCTACATTTTGAATAAACAATAAAAAAATCGACACAAATTATGCGCAAATTTATGTCGAACTTTTATATATAATGTGTGTGTTTAATTATATCAACACTGTATTTAGATTGTAATCATATCTAAAATCCATAATCAATGGTAAACTATTTATCCAAGTCAATTACTTCCATATTTTGCAAAACATAGTCGATAAGTTGATTGTAATCAATGATTTTAGCTTCTTCCCTTTCACTATCTGCAATTTTTGGTTTTATAACAGGGTTCCTTGGCAAAAATACTGTACAACAATCTTCATAAGGCAATATTGATAAATCATAAGTATCAATTTCTTGCGCTATTTCAATAATCTCTTGCTTATTAAAACTGATA
>JBNMLD010000074.1:0-1915 GCA_050874685.1 Candidatus Onthoplasma sp.
ATATATTTTTTATCTAATTTTGTAAGCGGTAAACGTAAAATATTTTTTGATAATTTCATTTTGTATAAAACAAATTTTATTGGAATAGGATTTACTTGGCAAAATAAAAGAGAATTAATGTCAAATAACTTTTTGTGTATATCAAAACAATCTTGCAAAGATTTAAATTGCTGAACAACCAAATTGGGGAATGCATTGCTTGTCACACTTATGCAACCATTTCCTCCATGTGAAAAAAACAAATAATTAAATTTGTCATTGCCTGAATAGACTGGCTTTGTATGGATATTTAAAACAGATAAAATTTGATTGATATCTCCGCTTGCCTCCTTGGTGCCAATCATGTATTTAAGTTTTTCAAGTTGCAACAAAGTTTCAGGCAAAATATTAAAACCTGTTCGGCTTGGCACATTGTAAACAATGAATGGGAATTTTGCGGTTTTGTTTATTGAAGAGAAATGTTCAATCACACCTTGTTGAGTGCATTTGTTGTAATATGGTGTAACAATCACGGCGGCATCTGCACCAAGAACCTTTGCTTGCTTTGTGTTTTCAATTGCCTGTTGAGTGTTGTTTGAGCCTGTGCCAACAAGAAGCAAACATCTTTTGCTTATTTGCTTAACGCAAAATTTTATAATTTGTTCACGTTCAACAGCCGATATCGTTGGGCTTTCACCTGTTGTTCCTAAAATTAAAATTGCATCAATTTTGTTTGCGATTTGGTATTCAATCAAATTTTTTAAAGAGTTGTAATCAATTTTATTGTTTTCATCAAATGGTGTTACAAGTGCAGTACATGTTTTAAATGTCATTGTTTGTCTCCATTAATTTTTTTAATATTTGCACACCGTTTAAACTCGCACCCTTTCGCAAATTATCAGCGCACACCAACATTGAAAAGCAGTTATTTATTGTTTTGTGAGCCCTTAATCTGCCAACGTACACAAAATCATTGTCGTTTGCAATTATTGGCATTGGTGGGGTAACGGCAGAGTAAAAGACACCTGGCGAAGAGTTTAAAGTTTCTTCAATTTGCCTCAAATGACATTTCTTTTTTGTTTTGAAAGTAATGCTGACAAGGTGACAGTTTTTTATTGGAACACGCACACATGTTGCGGTGATGTCACATTCGTTCAAATGCAAGATTTTTTTTGTTTCAAAAATCATCTTATTTTCTTCAGTTGAGTAACCAGTTTTGTTGCAATTGCCTATAAAACTTATTAAGTTGTTTTTTATTGGATAGTTAAGTTTTTTTAGTTTATTTTGATTGTGCCTTTGCAAATCATCTAGGGCAACTTTGCCAGCGCCACTCACTGCTTGATATGATGAATACACAATATTTGACAATCCATATTTTTTGTTTATCATGTTAAGAGCCATTACGCTCTGTGCGGTTGAACAATTTGGATTGCAAATTAAATTGCTATTTTGGATATCTTCAAAATTAATTTCAGGAACAATAAGTGGAAATTTCTGGCGATATAATGAAGAAAAGTCTATAACTTTAACTTCTTTTTTCAACAATGATTTTACATAAATTTTGCTTACGTTTTCATTTACACAAAACAGAGCATAGTTTAAGTTGTGTTTTAACAAATTTGGCAAAGAAAGTTCTTCAACGCAAAAAGATTTGTTGCCAATTTTTAGTTTTTTGCCAACAGATTTTTTTGTTGCAAACAAATAAAAATTATTATCTTCAAGCCCTTGTTCTGCCAAGATTTGTAAAGTTTTTCTGCCTACCATGCCAGTTGCACCAACAATTGCAATATTATATTTCATGATTCACCTTTAGTTTTTTTAATGAATTTAACGCAATAAATGTGCAAGGTTTTTTTCAGTTTAAATATTTTTATATTTAAATTTTGAATTACAAAAAATAAATAAAATAATTAAAAATTTATTAAAATCATAAAAA
>JBNMLD010000075.1:0-1710 GCA_050874685.1 Candidatus Onthoplasma sp.
CACTATATACCGATAATCAAACACAAAGGCAGTAACAACATAATCACCAGTCAGTAGGTCCAAATCATAATTTGCACCAACCGCAAACATGATGTTGCCTTTTGTATCAGTCCGTACAATATTCGTGTCAATGTTGTTAAGCCTATCCAAAACCTCTTGATTTGGGTGACCGTACTTGTTGCCACTTGATATAACAGAATATTCAGGTGTCGTTAGCTCCAAAAACTCTTCAGATGAAGAATATTTACTGCCATGATGTGCAATTTTTAAAACATCTACATCAAGTTCATCACCATAAGTTTCAATATATTTTTGTTCTGCAGCCTTTTCAATATCTCCTGTAAACAAAAATGATTTATTTTTATATTCCAACTTGATAAGCGGACAACTATTGTTTGTATCCGAAAATGAAAGTGGAGCAAAAATTTTTAAGATATAATCGTTTTCAATAACAAATTCTTCCAAATAGGTTGTAACGGTGCAATTTTCAGCATTCACAAGAGCTTTTAGTGTATTGTAGGTTTCAGTTTCAGAGTCTATTGACGGCATAAAAATCGTTCCAAAATCATATAACTTGGTTAGTTTCACCGCACCACCAATATGGTCCGAATCTGCATGCGTCAAAATTAAATAATCTATCAAATTATTTCTTCTGTTATTTGTAACCCTTTGTTTTATATAGTCTATGTATTCTGCTGTTTCATTAATTGGTCCAGCATCAATTAAAACAATTTTATCATCTGGAAGATTAATTGCAATCGCATCACCCTGCCCCACATTGATAAAATGAACAATTAGACTATTGTTTGAACTCACTAGTCCAAAATCATCTTTTAGCCAATCAACAATCAAAGGATTTAAAAGATTAAAAAACAGACACAGCAGACTAATTGTAAAAATAATTATAGAATTAATTATACTTTTATTAAATTTGCTGTTATTTTTATCATGTTTTGAAATTTTTACCAAATTTGTTGTTTTCTCTTGTCTATCCATTTTCTTTTGTGCTTGCCTAAAAATATCTTTTCAATTTCTGGTATAGCCTTAACCACAGCATCATAACCAGCCTTTATCATTTCATCTTTATTTTCAAGTTTAAGCGAATTAAATTTTGCCATATCTGGCGCAATAACCAAGTCGCTCCACATCAGCCCCTGCTTTGAATTATTAACCATCATTATACCAATGCTTGTGACAAATTGTGTCCACATTTTATTGCTATCCGTGCCTCCGCCCCTGGTTGAGTTGCAATCAATTGTTATCACAAAATCACAACCATTTTTAAACAATACATCAGCTGGAACATTATTCCTAACACCGCCATCAATAAGCGTCATATCACGATATTTTACAGGTAAAAACACACCAGGTATTGCACAACTTCCAGTTATCACACTGTTCAATTTGCCAGTTTTAAAAACAACCTGTTTGCCTGTCTTTAAATCAACCGCAACTGCATAAAATGGAATTTTCAAGTTTTCAACTCTTTTGATTGGCAACACTTTATCCAATGTTTCCGCCAAAGTATCCATGCTTGAAGGCAGTATGCCAAATTTTTGTTTGATAAAATCGCTTTGCTTAACTTGTTTTGACATCTCATAAATTTGGTCGCTTTTTAAGCCACTGGCATAAAGCGCACCAAAAAGACTGCCAGCACTGGCCCCAGCAACAGCGTCAAATTTTATACCATATTCTTCAAAAGCCTTAAAC
>JBNMLD010000076.1:0-1694 GCA_050874685.1 Candidatus Onthoplasma sp.
CTATTTAACACTTCTTTTTAAACAGTCACTTGCCTTAAAGACCGGTGTTTTTCTTTGTCTCGCCAAATATGTTTGCCCTGTTTGAAAACTATATATTGGTTTGGATTTGATTTGGTTCACTTTAAATTTTCCAAAATTAGAAAGTGTAACACTATCGCCATTTTTAAGTGCATCTTTAATGACATCTATTATTGTTTCCAAACACAATTTACAGTCCTTTTTTGTTAAGCCTGTTTTGGTGTTTACCTGATTAATAAATTCGTTTTTATTCATATATCTCTCCTTTTGTCATATAAAAGTTGTTACCAAACCAATCGATTTTAATCAATTTTTCAACAAGTTTATTGACGTATTGTTTTATATTTGAACATTGCAATATCTTTATTATTGAAAACCTTGAATAAAAACAAGCAAGCAATATAAATCAAGCCAACCAAAACCAATCCCAACAAACTAGTTAAAACTGTTTTACATAATGTCATAAATGTGATTAATGCGACAAGCATAACAACATTGCATAACAACAATTTACACATAAACATATAATCAAACTTCAATGGGAAACTTTGCAAAATTTCCACATGATTTAATGCCATTGCGGTAATATAGCATGCGGTATTCCCTATTGCCAAGGCATATATGTTTATCATTGAACTTGGCATGAATATCAATTCAATCACAAATTTAACAACAACCGCAATAATCAAATTTCTAACCGTTGCATATCTTTTATCCATAGCTTGCAAACAACTTGAATACAACTGGTTAATAGCCAAGAAAACAACACCAAAACCGCTTATCGTGAGTAGCCTAAAAGCCATATTTAATCCTTCCACACCATATCCCGACAGGTTGTTTGAATATAATATCTCTATTAGTTTATCCGGTATAAGTGTAAAACAAATCACACAAGGTATAGTAATTATCAAAACAATTTTTAAACCCAAAGCCAGTTTATATGTTTTATTTTGAACACGGCTGTTTGTTGATAAACTTGGCAACAAAACACTTGCAATAGCAAATGAAAATATCGTTGGCAAACTGATTAATGACCCAACTGCACCAGATTCAACCCCATACATAAAAATTGACATTTGCTTGCTAAAATTTATAGCAAGCAGATTGACCACTAGCACACTATCTATAAAACTGCTTATTGGCAAAATCACATTAGTCAACGTAATCGGCAACACATCTTTAAATATTTGTTTTGTTGATATTTCACAATCTGTGACATTGTTTTTCAAAGGTTTTTTCTTAAGGTACAAAACCAATATTAGCAAAGATATAATTTCACTAACAACAATGGATATAACTGCCCCAATTATAGCCATAATTAAACTTACTTTTATCAAAACCAAACTTGCAACCAAACCAACAACAAGTTTCACAAATTGTTCACTCACATTTGATGCTGTGCTAGGTGCAAAATACCCTAAACCTTGGAAATAACCTCGCAAGACGCTTGTTGCACTGATAATCATAATTGTCGGCGCCAATATCAAATAGCATATCCATATATCATTTGCCCCTTGCAAATTTGCCAATGGCTTGCTAAACCCCGCAAGAATCAATCCGATAAACAAAGATATCAGCATTGTTGTTCTTAAACATTTTTTTATGATGTTTGATTGACAATCTTTATATCTTGAAATAACTTTGGATATCGCCATTGGTAGTCCTGCAGTTGTGAC
>JBNMLD010000077.1:0-1691 GCA_050874685.1 Candidatus Onthoplasma sp.
AATGCAATAGCCATAGGTAATGATGAAGAAATCAAAGAAAATGGCTTTTTTAAAAAACTTAAACAAACAACAATGATTTATTTTTCGTTGTGGGCAGATAAAACACCTAGACATATTGTTGAGATGATGATTACAGGCACAGTTATGGGTATAGTCGATGCAATCAAAGCGGAAAAAGACTTTAAAACAAAAAATGAAGAAATAAAAAATCTTGTTGTTGAATTTAAGCAGATGCAGGAAGATTTTTACGAAAAACTGAAAAAACAACTTGCCAAAGTTTAAAACATGATTTTAGGGGGATTATATGAACGAACAGGTTAATGCTTACATTGAATATTTGCAACAAATTAAACAGGTAAATAAGCCTAAAATGCCAAAGTTCGATGAACGAGCATATACTGAAAATGAATACGTAAAAGCAATCAACAGCATTGAAAATGATTTTAAATTTGCTGATTCGGTTGCGGTTACAGAACGTTATTTGAAAGGAGAATGATGGAAATCAACCGTGGCGATATCTTCTATGCTGATTTAAGCCCTGTTGTGGGAAGCGAACAAGGTGGTGTTCGCCCGGTTTTGGTTGTGCAAAATAATGTTGGCAACAAATATAGTCCAACAGTTATCATAGCAGCCATTACAAGTCAACTTTCAAAGGCAAAATTGCCAACGCATATTGAATTAAGTCACAGCAAATATAATCTGCCAAAAGATAGTGTTGTTCTGTTGGAACAAATACGCACACTTGATAAGCGCCGTTTGCAAGAAAAACTTGGGGCAATAGACCCAGCAACAATGCAATCAATAGATGTGGCAATAATGATTTCACTTGGTATAACTGCATAGGGTGGCGACAAGTAATTTTAAGTGTAAATAAAAAACACAACAAAAGTTGTGCTTTTTTAAATCATTCTTCCCATTAATTCGTCCATGGATATGTTTAAATAATCTGCCATTTTTAACAAATTTGTTACATTTGGCTTTCTGTTGTTGGTAAACCAGTCTCTTTTTAAACTTGTATCAAAATTGCAATCTTTAAACAAACGATATTTAGTGATTTGTTTATTGTTTAGAATGTTGGACAGGTTTGTCCCAAATGGTATTAAATTTTTTGTGTGGTATTCATTTAAATCATCAGTGCGTCCCATTAAATAATCCACACTTACACCAAAATAGTCTGCAAGTTTGATTAAATTATCAAATTTTGGAAGTACAGCATTGTTTTTCCAGTCATAAAAAACAGACTGGTCAATCTTTAACTTTTCTATAATTTCATAATTCTTTGCAGATGTAGATGTCAATAGTTCTTTAATTCTATTACTCATAAAAGTAATATGTGTGATTTTTCCTAGAAAAAATTAAAAACTAGGAAATATCCCCCTTAATTTCGTTGACATTGAAAAATTTTATAATTATAGTGATTATTGTACAAAAACGTTTTTGTACAAATTTGTTTGGCTTAAATTGCCTGACAATCTATTTTTAGGTCAAAGGAGGGTGTATTAGGAGTTGTCTTTTTGTACAGAAACCATTTAAAAAACATTTTCAAATTCTATTTTTGTACAAAAATACTTTACTTTTAAAATTGGTTATGTTACACTTTCGATATATGACAAGAGAAGAATTAAATGAATTAAGTATTTTTGCCCTACGTGAATTTGCTCGTAGGACTGGTGTTTATGCGCCAACAAGCA
>JBNMLD010000078.1:0-1646 GCA_050874685.1 Candidatus Onthoplasma sp.
CTTATGAGTGAAGATACTTGCCCAGAGTGTCATGGCAAAAGGCTTAATCCAAGTGCCTTGTCAATAAAAATTGAAGGCAAATCAATTGCTGATTTATGCGATATGTCTATAACAAAGTTGTATGCTTTCATCACATCGTTGAAGTTAACAGAAAATGAACAAAAAATTGCTCAAAGCATTGTTAATGAAATCACAGCACGTTTATCATTCCTTATCAACGTTGGATTGACATATTTGACATTATCTCGCCGTGCAGGGACGTTGTCTGGTGGCGAATCACAGCGTATTAGATTGGCAACTCAAATTGGCAGTGGTTTAAGTGGAGTTTTATATATTCTGGACGAACCAAGCATAGGTTTGCATCAAAGAGACAATGATAAACTTATTGATGCTCTTAAAAATTTGCGTAATCTTGGCAACACTTTGATTGTTGTTGAGCATGATGAGGATACAATTCGTCAAGCAGATTATTTGGTGGATATTGGGCCTAAAGCAGGTGTTCATGGCGGAGAAATCGTTGCCACAGGTTCAGTTGACGACCTTATTGCTTGCCCAAGGTCTATAACTGGCAAATTCTTGTCTGGAGAGATGAAAATAGAAGTGCCAGCTGAAAGACGTTTGCCAGATAAAGGATATATTAGATTGCTTGGTTGCAATGAACACAACATTCACAATCTTGATGTGGCAATCCCTCGTGGGGTGTTCACTTGTGTGACTGGTGTTAGTGGTAGTGGTAAATCAACCCTGGTTAATGATATCTTTTATCAAGCATTGTTCAATAAACTTAACAAAAGAGACCAAGAAAAAAATTTGACGGCAATGTTGGACGATGAGGGCATTGATAAAGTTATTCAAATTGACCAATCTCCAATTGGGCGAACTCCACGTAGCAACCCTGCAACATATTCAGGTTTGTTTACAAAAATTCGAGAATTGTTTGCTTCAACTCCATCGGCAAAAGAAAAGGGGCTTGACCCTGGCAAATTCAGTTTTAATATCCCAGGTGGACGATGTGAAGCCTGCATGGGTGATGGTGTGAAACGTTTAAAGATGTATTTCATGGCTGATGTATTTGTGCCTTGTGAAGTTTGTGCAGGCAAAAGATATTCACGTGAAATATTAGATGTTAAATACAAGGGTAAAAATATTTATGACGTTTTGGAAATGACAATTGATGAAGCTTATGAATTTTTTGATGCTATCCCACAAATCAAAAGGATTTTGCAAACATTGGTAGATGTTGGTTTAGGCTACGTAAAATTGGGGCAAAATGGAACAACCCTGTCAGGTGGCGAAGCACAAAGATTAAAGTTGGCAAGTGAACTTACAAAACGTGACACAGGCAACACTGTTTATATATTAGATGAACCAACAACTGGGCTTCATTCTTATGATGTGAAAAAACTGGTTGATATTTTGCAACGACTTGTTGGCAATGGTAATACTGTTGTTGTTATTGAACACAATTTGGATATTGTTAAAACTGCGGACTATATAATTGATATGGGTCCTGAAGGTGGCGACAATGGTGGCACAATAGTTGCTGTTGGAACTCCTGAAGAAGTTGCAAAGAACAAAAAAAGTTTTACAGGAATGTATTTAAAAAAGATGCTTCCAAAAATTAAAAATTAATATAAGTTTTAAAA
>JBNMLD010000079.1:0-1619 GCA_050874685.1 Candidatus Onthoplasma sp.
CACTGTATCGAAGCACATCATAACGATGTTGAACCAAAAACTTTGGAAGCAGTTATTGTTCAAGCAGCTGATGCAATTTCAAGTTCTCGCCCTGGGGCAAGACGTGAAAGTTTGGAAAACTATATAAAACGTCTTCAAGAACTTGAAGCAATTGCAAACAAGCATCAAGGTGTTGAAAAAACTTATGCAATTCAGGCTGGCCGTGAAATTCGTGTTATGGTTAAACCTGAACAAATCAGTGACGATGAAGCAAAAGTGTTGGCACATGATATCGCAAAAGAAATTGAAGCACAACTTGAATATCCAGGTCATATTAAGGTTAATGTAATCCGTGAATCTAGATTTACAGATACAGCAAAATAACCACATATTTGTTAATAAAAAAGGGCATGAAATATTGTCCTTTTTTTGTGCTTAAACTGCCTTGCTGATTTCTTGTTTAACTTGATTTATTGGTTTAATTTAAACAATAAACCTATTTTAAATTGTTGACAATATAGTGTCAGTGTGATAGAATAAAATAGTTTGAAGGGGAGTGGCTCAACGGTAGAGTAGTGGTCTCCAAAACCATTGGTTGCGTGTTCGAATCGCGTCTCCCCTGCCAAATTTATTTAGGTTGCTTGTTCATCAATGATTTTATTATGTTGGTGTAATGAGCAATTTTTTATTGCAAGAGAGTGCAATTTTAATAAAAATATATGCTTACTTAAGTTTGTTTTGCTTCCTTTATAATATTTAGTTTGCATAATTTGTTTGTTTTCAAATTGATATAATAGATTGTTTTTTTCATTTTGATTTGATATAATCATAATATGAAATATTACAAAGCACTCATGCAAATGGGACATGTAGGCACTGGCAAACATTTGCCAGTGAATGTATATGTCAAAGCAAACAATTTGCTTTCTGCAATGAAAAAAGCAAAATCAATACCTGCAATCAAACATGGCAAACTACCTTTGGAAATGAAAGAGATATCTTATCAAGAATATTTAGATGGTTTGCAAAAGGGCGAGTATTACGCAAGGATTGCAAGAGATAGCACAACAATGGAAGGGGAAGATGAAAGAAATTACAATTTATACTGATGGTGCATGTAGTGGCAATCCTGGTGCTGGTGGCTGGGGCGCAGTGCTGTTTTATAAAAATACAATGAAAGAAATCAGCGGATACAATGCTAATACCACAAACAATCAAATGGAATTGACTGCAGCGATAAAAGCGCTGGAAATGTTAAAAGAAAAATGTAATGTGACATTGTATAGCGACAGCGCATATTTGGTTAATGGCTTTTTGCAAGATTGGGTAACAAATTGGCAGATGAATGGCTTTAGAAATGCCAAAAAGAAACCCGTTGAGAATGCTGAAATGTGGCAAAAATTGATTGAATTAAACGCAGAGCATAATATCACTTGGGTGAAAGTTAAGGGACATGCAGACAATAAATACAACAATCGTTGTGACGAACTTGCCACAGGCGAAATTGCAAAACATGCAAATGAGTAAATTACTACAATAAGCGTTTGTATCAACTAATATAAACCATAAATCTATAATTTATTTTATATAAAAAAATTTAGCATTTTCGTGCTAAATTTTTTGTTTTCATATTAAATTTC
>JBNMLD010000080.1:0-1559 GCA_050874685.1 Candidatus Onthoplasma sp.
ATATCAATATCATTATTACTTGGTACAATATTAGGCTATGTTTGGTTTGACAAGTTAGCAACAAATTCAGTTGTGTTTTTGCAAAACAAATGGTATAATACTGTCAAACATAAGGACAAAAAGAAGATAAAAACAAATGAAAGCAAACTCAAAAGTTAAATTAGTTTTTTCTTTAGCAATCTTGTTGATTGTTATGTTTTTGGTTATCTCAATATGGCAACTTGTTGTCATAAACAAAAAACAACAACAGATTGAAAGTCAACGTCAAGAAATTTCAAGGTTGACAGACTTAAACGATTATTACAAAAATCACACTACCCCATCAGGTGATGGCAGTGATTTAACAACCGAAGGTGAAAGATAATGATTATAACAGTTACAGGAAAACCTTGCAGTGGTAAAGGTGCAGCAAGCAAAATTTTATGTGAAAAGTATGGCTTTGATTATCTTTGCGCTGGAGACATCATGCGTGATATCGCAATGCAATGCGGATATAACAATATATTGGAATTTCAACAACACCATAAAGATATAAAACAAGTTGATAATTATATTGACAGCAAGATTGAACAAATAGGCATCACTAGAGCAAATGATGATTTATTGATTGACAGCAGACTTGCTTGGCATTTTGTTAAAAAATCTTTTAAAGTTTTTATTGATGTTGATCTTGACACTGCAAGCAAAAGATTGTTGTCTGCTGATAGGCAAAATGAACAAGCAACATCAATTGAACATGCAAAAAAATTATTGATAGACAGATGGCAAACAGAAAATGACAGATACACCGCAATTTACAACACCAACAATTTAAACATGGATAATTATGATTTGGTTATAGACAGCACAAACTTAACACAACAACAAATTGCAGACAAAATTTATAAGGAATACAAAAAATTTTTAAAAAAATCTAAATAAACAGCAAAAAATGCCGCAAAAAAGCGGTATTTTTTATAAATTTTGCCAATATTTATTAAATTTTAATACCATTTATTCATTTCCAATTATAAATTGGTTACACAATATATAAAATTTTTTCAACTCAATTATCTATCCAAATATGGATTTTTAAAGTTTGTTTTATTAGTTTGTCGTGAACGAGCAATCGCAAATTCATCTTTGTTTATATTCTGCGTAATTGTACTTCCACCTGCAATATAAGCATTGTCGCCAATTATAAGAGGTGCTATTAAATTTGCGTTTGAACCAACAAAAACATTTTTGCCCAAAATTGATTTCTGTTTTATTTTTCCATTGTAATTGCAAAAAATCACACCACACCCAATATTACAATTAGAGCCAATAATTGCATCGCCGATATACGCAAGATGTGCCATTTTGCAACCTTCCCCAATTTGAGAGTTCTTTATCTCCACAAAGTTGCCTACCCTGCAATTTTTATCAATGGTTGCATTGTTACGAATATGTGCAAACGGACCAATTTTACAACCCTTCTCAATTTTACAATCTTCCAAAAAAGATGACTTTATCTCCACATCATTGTCAACAACAGCATTTTGCAATACAGAGTTAGAACAAATTTCGCACCCATAGCC
>JBNMLD010000081.1:0-1553 GCA_050874685.1 Candidatus Onthoplasma sp.
AATTAAATTAATTGCTTATTTTAAGTATTTTTATTAAATTTTTGATTATTTTTCAATTTTGGTTTATTTTTTATAGTATTTTTTTAATTTAATAGCATTTTTTTATATTCAACTAAAAAACAAATAGCAATCACAATATTAATATAATTAAAATGGATTTCGTGAAGCGAACCAATTTATTAAGTTATTGCTTACGTAATAATTTTGCCAACAAAAAAGACAGAAGTAAATCCCGTCTTTTTAATTATTTAAGAGATTAAATTAAATCTTCATCTGTTGGGTTTTCAACTTCGATGTTATTTTCTTCAACTTCTGGTTGTTCAGCAAGTGTCTCATCAACAACTTCCTCTTCATCGTTTGCACGTGCAACAATTGCAACACTAACAACAGAATCATTAGCACTTACTTTCATAAGTCTAACACCCATACTTGTCCTACCAACCAAATTGATTGAATCTGCATTTGTTCTAATCATAACACCGTCGCCAGAAATCGCCAAAATATCATTATCAGCGCAAACATTTTTAAGTGCTACAACCTTACCTGTCTTGTCATTGAAGACACCAGCTTTAATACCTTTGCCCCTTCTACCTTGCAAACGGTAATCATCAGGACGGCTACGTTTTGCATAACCCTTTTCAGTAACAGTTAAAACATCAAGAGATGGATCAAGAACAATCATATCAACGATGTTTTCATCTTCGTTGATTTTCATTGACCTTACGCCATGTCCAGTACGCCCCATGTTTCGAACGCTAGACTCACTAAATCTCAAAGCTTTGCCATTATCAGCAACCATTAAAAGTTCTTGTTTTGGTTCAACAAGTTTAGCACTAACCAAACTATCGCCGTCTTGCAATTTGATTGCGATTTTACCATTCTTACGAACTTGTGCAAATTCGCTTACTTTTGTCTTTTTAATCAAACCTTTCTTTGTTGCGATAATTAAATTTTTGTTTTCGTCATAATCAAATTTCAAAATTGTGTTAATCTTTTCATCAGCTTCAAGTGGAAGCAAATTGATTAATGCTCTGCCTTTGTTTTGTCTGCCTGCTTCAGGAATCATATATGCTTTAAGCACATATACTTTACCTTTATTGCTGAAGAACATTACATTGTCATGACTGTTAAGCACAAACATATCTGTAACAAAATCTTCTTCTTTTGTTTTGTGTGCATTCACACCACGCCCGCCCCTGTGTTGTGACTTATATTCACTAACAGGCAAACGTTTAACATAGCCTTGGCTTGTAAGTGACAATACAACATCATGTTTTTCAATCAAATCGCCAATATCTATATCACTATAATCCATGATAATCTTTGTCTTACGTGGTGTTGGATATTTGTTTTTGATTTCAGTCAATTCATCACGGATAATTTGATTGATACGTGCAGGGTCTGTCAAAATCGCTTTAAGTTCAACAATTGTTTTTTCAAGTTCTGCACATTCTGCTTTAAGTTTTTCAACTTCCAAACCTGTAAGTCTGCTCAATTTCATTTCAAGAATAGCATTCGCTTGACGGTCTGTCAAACCAAAACGTTCTTGCAAA